>CAMWYL010000088.1 GCA_947178465.1 uncultured Lachnospiraceae bacterium
GGAGGATTTGCCGTATGATTTGAAGAGTGATATTCTGGAGCTGGATGATTACGGCCGGCTTTCCAGTGTCCAATAGGGAAGGATGGTCAGGTTGGAACCGCAAAATTCCAAGAAATGTCCCGGCAGCAGCTCGCAGACGTCCTTGAATACACCTTTTCCATATGTTTTTGCGGGACCTAAGCCGAAGATCTCACACAGTCCTTCCCGGTCAACCTGTGCCTGAAAGCCGGGGTAAGCAAGAATCCCTTTCAGCTCTGACGAAAAGATGAGCGTTCCATGAAAGAGGGTATAAAACAGCGGCTTTACGCCCATGCGGTCGCGGAACAGGTACAGCTTTTTCAGGCTCTCATCCCAGATACAGAAGGCAAAAATGCCGTTCAACTGCTTAACATAGTCGATACCGTATCGGAGGTATCCCATCAGAATCACTTCCGTGTCGGAGGTGGTTTCAAAGGCAATGCCCTTCTTTTCCAATGCGCTGCGCAGGGCAGGCATGTTGTAAATCTCGCCGTTATAGACGATGGCGGCGCAGTGATTTTCAAGCTGTCTTGTCATGGGCTGGTGTCCGTTTGACGGGTCCAGAATGGAGAGACGGACATGCGCCAAGCCGCAGAAGCGTGTCAGGAGTACGTCGTCCTCATCAGGGCCGCGGTGCTTTTGACAATGGTTCATATTCTGCAGGATGGCATACCGGCTTGAGGGGTCTTCGGTATAATTTCCGTTAAAGTTACTGAAGCCTGCAATTCCACACATACTATAGCCTTTCATAATCCTTTAATATTGGTTGGTACTGCCTGTGCTCCAGCGCCATTTCAAGGGTGGGAATCAAAAGGGCGGTGTGAGCGACCAGAGAATTTGGCTTTTTTTCGTAGTTATCCTGTCCGAAGGGAACGAAGTAGATGTTCTTGCTGTTGCAGAGAAGACCGATGTTTTTCAGATTCATGCCTAGCCCGTCGTTGGTCGATATGGAGATGACGAGCGGCTTGTTGTTTCTCAGATGTGCTTTCGCGGCCATCAGAACGGGCGTGTCGGTAATGCCGTTTGCAAGCTTGGCGGCCGTGTTCCCGGTGCAGGGAAGAATGACGAGAATATCCAGGAACCCCTTGGGACCGATGGGTTCCGCGCCTTCAATGCAGGTAATCGGATCCTTTCCGGTAAGCTCCCTGATTTTTTCGATATACTGCTCCGGACTCCCGAAGCGGCTTGTGATGGTCCGGGAGGCATCGGAGAGGATGGGATAGACCTCGGCCCGGGCATCCGCAAGCTTTTGCAGTTCGATAAACACTTTCTCATAGGTACAAAAGGAGCCTGTAAGGGCAATGCCGATTTTTTTGTCCTTTAAATCCATTATGGAACCTCCTGTTTTATTGTTCTCACATTATAAGAAATTGCGGCAGCATTGCAGGACGTATTGTACGAGGCGGGCAGCGCCGCTTTGGCTTGCGTATTTTCCCGGGAGACCGGGGCAGAAGTGAATATTCGTATGAAGCAGCTTGGCGGCTTCATAGTCCGCGCCGCTTTGGTTGGAGGCAATGTCAATGATAATTGCATTTTTGTGTACGTTTGCCAGACAGGATTTCCTCAGGACGCAGACGGGAATTGTGTTAAATATGTATTCAAAGTGTCCGATATTTTGCTTGAGGCTCGAGAGGTGGAGCGTGTCAAAGCCGAGGGCGGCGGCAAGGGCAAGCTCCCGGTCCTCGTTTGAGCAGACGGTTACACAGGCGGAAAGTCCGTTCAGCTTATCCGCAAGAACCTTGCCGCACCTTCCGTAGCCGAGCACGAGCGTATTGCTTCGATGGAGATTGGACGATTTATGCAAAAGTGCCTCTAAGATGGCGCCCTCGGCGGTGGAGATGGCATTGAAGAGGGTCAGCGGCTCATCGCGCATAAAATCATAGCAGTTGATTTCCCGCTCCTCGCAGGTCTGCCTGAAATCCTCGGGAATGACGCCGCCAAACAGCTTCTGATGCTTTCTGAGACACCGCTGAAGCTCGGAAATACTGATTTCAGAGGTCTGCTCTTCGCAAAAAAGGCAGTCGTCCCTGACCAAGGGAATACCGGCGATAATGACCCGGGTGCCTTCGAGCGCTTCCTTAATGGAGGCGGCATGGTATATTCTCGGATTTTTTTCTTCCGTAAGGCCAACGGTGGCGAAGCAGGCTACGCGGTATCCTTTATCTGCAAGGATGGGAGCCATGCAGGCGATGCGCCTGTCGCCGCCGATAATGGAGAAGTCAAATTTAATCACTGCAGTCCTCCTTTTCTACGACGATGGATACCTTATAGATTATGTCGAATTGAGGGAAATGGTGACTTGGGGATCCAAAACAGTTACCCTGTCATTCATCCGACAGCCTATATTTGACAAGCCTGCTTTTCTCATATAATGTGGGATTTTCATCGCAATCGAGTAATCCCGGTTTTGCCGCTCCAGCTCTGTTTTTCATAACTTTTTCAGTCCGTCATGGCAGCAGAGCGCACTGTAATCCATTCCATCGATATACAGGCCGTCTGCTTCAAACTCACGGTTGCACTCAAAGCTGGCGACAAGGCCGTTTTCTTTAGTCAGGTCATTCATTTTCCGCAGGAATACCTCGCCGTTATCGACGTGTCTGACCATTCAGAGCTCTTTTATCAGCATACCGGCAATTGGCGGGAATGTCTTTAGACGGTTTGGATAATCGGTTGTCAGTTTTGCAGGGGTGGGGATTCTGCTGTTGTTTTATGCATCCTTCTCCACGAATATTCGGACCGTCGGGCCGCCGTCGCCGCCCTCAAGCACCGCGGTCAGGTCAGCATGGTTCAGCCACGCAAGGGCAGAACTGTCTGTTTGCACAACAGGCTTCCAATCATCGCCGTCTTTTTGGTTTACAATATGTATAGAGCACTGCTCCCCGGCGCTGTCCAACCCCACGAGCGTGTATTTTGCCTGCATCTTTGTCTGTACATCCAAATGATATTCCTGCGCATCGCAGCCCTCAGGAAAAATTGTTCCCTGAAAATATTCGGTATCGCAATATCCGGTAAAAAATATGTTGACCTTTCTCGTATTGCCTTCGGTAACCGTGTCGCTATGCGTGATAATAACGCGGATAGTCAGGATTTCCTTGCGGTCTGCCAAAAACTGCCGGATAGACGCAAAGGCGCTTTCAAGCTGCGGGGTGTCAAAGCCGTGGTCGAGATTGCGGATAAGCTGCAGGCGGCATTGCCCCTTACGATAGCTTTCTTTTGCGCGGATGGCGTAGGAATAATTCACGATTTTGTCCTCCAGTCCTTGCAGAATCAGGACGTCGCCCTGATAGGCCGCAAGTTCGACATAAGGGTCCATCCCGACAATCGTTTCGTGAAAACGCTTTCCCAACAGCGTATTCCCGCAGTCAATCACATCCGGAACATCGTGAGGGTCATAGTTGGAGCCTCCAAGACACCCTCTTCGGGCATGTTCGGGAATACAGATGGCGGGATAGATCAGGATCAGTTTTTCTATTTCATTTCCACATTTGGCAGCAGTCAGGCCGGAGACAAAACCGCCCTGGCTGATTCCGACAAGGATCAGCTTGCCCATATCAATATAGGGCAGACTTTTTACATAGTTTTTAACGGTGATTAAGTCCTCTATCTCGGTTGGGATGGTCATATCGGTAGTCGCGCCATCGCTTCGGAACCGTTCGTCCTCTCCATGCCTGCCACCGCCGCAAAAGCTGAAGCAGAAGGCGGCATAGCCCATCTTGGCAAATTCTTCGCAATACTTTGCTGCACTGACATAATTGTCAGTGAAACCGTGGCTTACAATCACTGCGGGATATGTTTTGCCTTCCGCAAAATCAGCGGGAAAGTATTGAGCCCCTCGTATGATTAATCCGTCTCTTTCACAGATAAATGTCCGATTCTTAATTTCCATAGTCAATCCTCTTCAAGTGCAAACCCAAGGTCTCTTAAAAAGTCCAAAACCTCCCATGTATCCTTATCCGGCATTGTTTCGTCCCAAAAACAGAGATAATCGGCCAACGGCTCTGCCGGACAGCCAAATTCCGCGCTTAACAGCTCTGCGTTCCCACACCACTGTTCCTTCTCCTGATCGTCAAGTTCTTCAAAATAATCGGGTATTGTCATAAAGCGGCTTAATTCTTTACCTGATTTATAAAGCCAATAATCCCAATAGTCCCCATCATAGATATTGCACACTAATACCGGCCCTTCCAAGCTTTGAGACAGCGCAGCGGCCATTTCGTCAAATGCTATACAGTGGTCATTGAATTCGATCGCCGTCCCGCCTTCGCAGTCGTGAAATTTGCATTCCTCCGGTATAAGCTCAAAGCGGTTGTCCCCTTCGGCAAGCTTTTTGAGAACCTCCTGTACATTTACCGTATTCTGCTTTTTAAAAACTGCTGCATTCCAAAATTCACCCATATCATTTTGACTCCTTTCTTTTTCATATATTGCTGCCCTTATTATATATAATTGTTGGAGCATAATCAACAGAATGGTGTGGTGCAGGAGCTTTTCAGACGGAACTTATTGGTGCGCTTCCGGCATTTTGTATATTCAATTCTGCATGGCGGAACGGTTACGCAGATTAAGAAAAGAATTTATAAAATGGTATACAACAAATGGGATTTTCTGATATGATGGATGGTAAGCGGATTGTGTATTGACGCTGTTGCGTATAACAGGCCTGATTGGGAAAAGGAGGCGCCTATGGGAAAAACAATTACTATTTATTTTGACAAATTATATCGGTATCCGAGGAGTGCGGAACCCTGCTGTATCGGGATTCCGCTGAAGGCAGGAGTGCTGACGGATTCTGACAGGGTGGCGGTGCTGCAGGAAGGCAGGCCGCTTCCGATACAGAAAAAGGTGACCTCCAGGCATAAGGACGGCTCCGTGCGCTTTCTGTTTCTGCGGTTCGCGGCGGATCTGCCGGCGAACAGGGGCGCTGTGCTGCAATGCGAATTGGATTCGGGGAAATTGTCCGGAAAGGAACCGATGCGCGTGGTGGCAGATGGGGACGGAATAAAAGTGGATACAGGCGCGCTTGCCTTTGCGGTGCAAAACGGCAGCAGCCACATCTTTTCCCGGCTTGAGGCGGAAGGAAAGCGTTATACGGCGGAGCAGTTTATCGGGCCGCTGTTGAAGGACGGCGACGGAAACGCATATGAGCTTTTTATTAATGAGTGGAAAATCGTGGAGACAGGGGAGGTCTGCACGATTCTGAAGGCGGACGGCACCAATAAGACAGCCGGAGAGAATGGAAAGCGGATTGACTTTGAGCTGAAGCTTACGGCGTATGCGGACAAGCCGTGGGTGGAGGTGTCGTACCGCATTATCAATACAACAGAAGAAGCGCTGCATTTGGCATCTCTGGTATTTGCGTTGAAACGGGAAAAGGACGGAAGTGTCATAAATGATACCTTTGAAGGGTACGGGATGGGAGAAGCAGGGGAGACCTATACGGCGCTCGGACTCTCGGAGGTTGCGGAAATAGAGAAAACGGCACCTGTATCGGGCGTGAGAACCTGCGTTGCATCGTCCAATTATAAGACAAGCTTTGAAATCGGTGCGCGTGGTACAAGGGTGAGCAGGACAATTGACGCGGACTATCTTGTGGGAGAATCCAACGAGCACTTTGCGGAGGTATTCTACGGTACGTTCTTTGCGGACTGTACGGATGAAACCGGCGGTGTGTGCGCAACGGTTTTTCAGGCATATCAGAATTTCCCCAAGGCGGTATGTGCCGACAGAAACGGCATATCGGTGATGTTGGTGCCGGAGGATGCAGGCAGGGTAGTCATGGAGTCGGGTATGTCAAGGGAGCAGCGCTTTTTGCTGCATTTTCACGGCGCGCAGGAGCCTGTAGCGGAGCTTGACAACAGAAGCCTGATCTACCAGATGCCCGACAGACCGTATGTCAAGCCGGAGGTGCATCAGGAGTCCGGTGTTTATATTGATATCTTTTCCGACAGCCGTGATGTGGCAGTGGAACAGGCGTTTATCGCCAAGGCGGACGGCCATGCGAGAGCTTACGGAATGCTGAATTTCGGCGACGCGCCGGATATGAACTATACGACACAGGGCAGGGGCGGCGGCGACTTGGTGTGGACAAACAACGAGTATGACTTTCCGCATGCGTGTGCATTGCTTTATGTCAGAACAGGAATCAGGCGGTTCCTGGACTATACCATTGCGGCCGCAAGTCATTGGATGGATGTGGATGTGTGTCATTACAGCTCCAATCCGCTTTTTGTCGGGGGTCAGTGGGAGCATACCAACGGGCATTGCAAGGGGAATGTTATCAGTCGGGATAAGCTGATGGTCTGTTCGCATCAATGGGTTGAGGGACTTTTGGACTATTATCATTTTACCGGCGATGAGCGCGGGTTTGAGACTGCGCTGGGAATTGGTGAGAATGTGCTGCGGCTGTTGGATACACCGATGTATTCCAAGGTAGGGGAGCTGAACGCGCGAGAGACGGGCTGGGCGCTGCGCTCCCTAACGGCGCTTTTTGTCGAGACAAGGGATACGAAATGGCTTTCCAAGTCGGAACGGATTTTGGAGGACTTTAAGCAGTGGGAGCAGCAGTATGGGGATTGGCTTGCTCCCTATACGGATAATACGGTAATCCGCGTAGGCTTTATGATCTCGGTGGCGCTCGGAAGCCTGATGCGCTATTACAGGGAGTTTCCGGACGAGGCGCTGCGGCAGATGATGATACGGGCAGTGGAGGATTTGATAGAAAACTGCTATATGGAGCGGACGGGGCTGTTTTATTATAAGGAGCTGCCGAGTCTGGACCGCCTTGGAGGCAATACGCTTTTGCTGGAGGCATTGGCGATTGCCTATGAGCTTACCGGAGACGGCAAATATCTGCATTACGGTGAGCAGACCTTCCAAAAGGCAGTCCGCGAGACCTCAGGCGGAAGCCTTGGCAAAAAAACGATTTATGGCGACGCAGTCGTTGCCGGAAGCGGAAGCACGAAGAATTTCGCGCAGAGCTTTATCCCGCTTGCACTTTATTACAAGGCGCTTCAGGATTGGGAGGATAAGGAGACTGTTCCTCAATAAGAGAGGCATGGGAATGGAGGATGGAGATGGAAGAAGAAGGTGTATTCAGCGGGCGCAGGAAGGAGAACCCTGTCACGCAGGAAAACTTGGATTTACAGGAAAATTCCGCAGAGCGGCAAATACAGAGCGGGATAAATGACAAGACGGTGAAAACGCCGGGCCCGGTAAAAAAATTTTTTGCGGGTATTGTGGTAAGCGGCCTGATTCTTGCGGCGTTTATCGCGGTACAACTGATTGTCGGCACCGTGTTTCTTGCGGTGCTTGCCGCGCAGCAGATGGCGCAGAACCCGAGCGTGGATTGGGAGTACGCGGTGATATTGGCGCAGAGCAGGATTTATGCGGATCCGATATTAATGCCGCTGCTGACAGCGGTAGCGACGGTTTGCTCCGCGATTCCGGCAGTATTTTTTTATTGGCTTATTTGGGGAAGAAAGCGGACGGACGCGGACAGGCGCTTTTTTCGGGAGAAGGTGCTGAAGGGGAGAGTTTTCCTGATGATATCCATTGCAGCGTTTGGTCTCTATTATTTCGCGGTAATCATATCTGCTGTCATTGCCATGGTGAGTCCGCATATAATGCAGCAGTATGAGGATATGATAGAGCTTGCGTTGGGTGAGGATACGATCATTATGCTGGTCACAACAGTAATCGCTGCCCCTGTTTCCGAGGAATGCATTATGCGGGGACTGATACTGCGCAATTTGCAGAAGTATTTTTCCGTTCCTGTGACGATTATCATACAGGCAATTTTGTTTGGAATTTTCCATATGAATTGGGTACAGGGGCTTTATGTGCTTCCTGTCGGAGCGGCGCTTGGGTATACGGCGGTCAAATGCCGTTCCGTGCTGCCCTGCATTTATATGCACATGTTCTATAACCTGATGTCCGTGGTGGTGGCGCTTCTTCCGGCGTTTTTCCAATCCGTGCTGTGCTGTGTGCTGATGCCGGTATTGTGTGCAGGGCTGGTTTATTATCTTGGAAAGCGCGGGGGCATGCAGGATGTTGATTCGGGTGTGCAGGGATGAGTATGAAAAGAGAAAGGCATGACGGATAATGGATAAAACGAAAAAAGGAAACTCTACGGCGCTTTTTGAGACAACGGCAATCCCAAAGGCGGTGGCCACGCTGTGTATCCCTACGGTAATCAGCTCGCTGGTCATGGTGCTCTACAATCTTGCGGACACTTATTTTGTCGGAATATTGAACGACCCGATACAGAATGCGGCAGTAACGCTTGCGGGGCCGGTGCTGCTCGCGTTTAACGCGGTCAACAATCTGTTTGGCGTGGGCAGCTCCAGCATGATGAGCCGCGCCCTTGGACGCAGGGATTATGATACGGTATACAGAAGCTCGGCCTTTGGCTTTTACTGTGCGCTCTTCTGCGGTATTCTGTTTTCCGTGGGATGTACGGTTGGGAAAACGCCGCTGCTGGCGTTGCTTGGAGCAGACGAGCTGACGGCTGCGGCAACGGCGGAATACATGAAATGGACGGTGACCTTTGGCGCGGCGCCTGCGATATTAAATGTAGTGCTTGCATATATGGTGCGCTCCGAGGGGGCGTCCTTTCACGCGAGCGTCGGTACCATGAGCGGCTGTCTGCTCAATATCGTGCTGGATCCGATTTTTATTCTGCCGCAGTTTTTCAATATGGGTGCCGCGGGTGCGGGATTGGCGACGTTTTTGTCCAACTGCGCGGCATGCGCGTATTTCTTTGTTCTTTTATATAGGAAGAGAGGGAATACTTATGTGTGCATCCGACCGGACAAGTTCTGCCTGCGCGGTGCAATTGTGCTGGGGGTCTGTGCGGTGGGTGTTCCTGCGTCGATTCAGAATCTGCTGAATGTGACAGGGATGACAATACTCAACAATTTTACCGCAGGATTTGGTGCGGATGCGGTTGCAGCGATGGGAATTACGCAGAAGATCAACATGGTGCCGATGCAGATCAGCATGGGGATTTCACAGGGAATTATGCCGCTGATCAGCTATAATTATGCGAGTGGAAATTATAAGCGCATGAAAGGAGCCTTTTGGTTTGCGGGGAAGGTGAGCCTTGGCTTTATTACGGCGGCGGTACTGTTCTATTATATTGGGGCGGGAGCTGTTGTGCGGACGTTTATGGATAATGAGAGTATCATTGCGTATGGGACGCGTTTTTTGCGGGGCTTTTGCATCGGGCTGCCGTTTCTGTGCATGGATTTTCTTGCGGTCGGCGTGTTTCAGGCGGTCGGCATGGGCAAGCATGCACTGGTCTTTGCCATTATGCGGAAGGTAATTCTTGAGATTCCTGCATTGTATGTGTTAAATTTCCTGTTCCCGCTGTATGGTCTTGCCTATGCGCAGTTTGTGGCGGAGTTTGTGCTTGCGGTTACGGCGGTGGTGGTGCTGACGCGGCTGTTCCGGAAGCTTGGCAGGGGGAAAACGGGCAGTTTGCCCTTGGATTCATAAGGGCGTCTGCTTCGTATCAGGCGATGCTTTGCAGTTATGTTATTATTTCATATTCTTTCTTGCACAAATGCGGCAATATGTCGTATACTTAGACTATGTGTAAATAAATATGAGAAGAAGTTCTGAATATCACACGAAAGAATATTGAAGGAGACGTTATGACTTTTTTTGATTTGTTGTCTATGATAGGCGGACTTGCCCTGTTTTTATACGGAATGCATATCCTGAGCGAGGGATTGGAAAAATTATCGGGCGGCCGGCTGGAAAAGGTGCTTGAGAACCTGACAAACAGTAAATGGAAGGCGGTTCTTCTGGGCGCGGGCGTTACGGCGGTGATTCAGTCGTCTTCGGCTACGACGGTGATGGTTGTAGGCTTTGTCAATTCGGGAATTATGAAGCTTTCACAGGCGATAGGCATTATTATGGGCGCGAATGTCGGTACGACCATTACCTCATGGGTGCTGAGTCTTTCGGGCATTGAGAGCGACAGCTTCCTGATACAGATGCTCAAGCCGACCTCCTTTTCCCCGATTCTCGCTATCATCGGCATAGTGTTTATCATGTTTGTGAAGAGCGGGAAGAAGCGGGATCTGGGAACAATCCTCGTCGGCTTTGCGATATTAATGTTCGGTATGGATACGATGTCCTCGGCGATGGAGCCGCTCAAGGATGTGCCGCAGTTTACCAATCTTTTCACCATGTTTACGAACCCGCTGCTCGGAATGGCAGTCGGTGCGCTGATTACCGCGATTATTCAGTCATCCTCAGCATCGGTCGGTATTTTACAGGCGCTGTGTGATACCGGGACGGTCAGCTATGCCGCGGCGATTCCGATTATTATGGGCCAGAATATCGGAACCTGTATTACCGCGCTGATGTCAGGCGTCGGGGCGAGCAAAAACGCAAAGCGCGCGGCAATTGTGCATCTGCTGTTGCTGATTCTGGTTACGTAGATATGAAAGCCGGACTTTTCTATGCACCTGGCGATTGTACAATTAGCCGTTCAGCCG
>CAMWYL010000089.1 GCA_947178465.1 uncultured Lachnospiraceae bacterium
TTTTGTGCAATTTGCCGGATAGAAAATCTTCAAGCACCTTTTGACACCTTAATCCATATAGGAAATTGCGACCGTATAAATCATTTCGAGGAGAATGCACACGCCGATGCAGAGGAAGACCCCTTCCCTACTCGATTTCTTCAAAAATGAATATTTCCTCAATCGGGGCATTGACAGCTCTCGAGATGTCAATTGCAAGCTTGAGGGAGGGATTATACTGCGCTTTCTCAAGACGCATGATGGTCTCGCGGCGGACGCCGACCTGCTCCGCCAGTTGCTCCTGCGTCAGCTCCTTGAGCTGTCTGTATTTTTTCAATCTGCATTCAAAATCCGGCATTATTATTCCTCGCTTTCTTCGGTGCTGTCGTTGTGGTCATAGTGGTACAACAGATATTTGCTGAGAAACAGAACAAGCGCGATGGTAAGGGACAGAATGATAAATGTCGCGATGAAGGTATATTCCAGATTGCCCAGAAGCTTTCCCTGCCCAAGAATAATCGTGGTGAGAAACAGAATGGTAAATCCGATATTCATTGCGGTTAGCTGTGCTCTTGCCTTATTTTCCAGATATCGTTCATCCATAAGGGTATTCGACATTTTTCCTTCATAGAAAAATCCGAAGAATCCGAAAAATATAAAGAAGGCGAAGGACGATACATTCTGATTAAAAGAGTAGTCCCAAAAGCCTAAAAAGCCAAGAAAGCCTAAAAAGCCAAGAAAGCCTAATTTCGGGTTCAGCGTTCGCGTGGTCTTTGCAGCCTTGCTTCTTTGGTTCTTCGCCGTAATAGCGCGTGCCAACAGAAAAAAGAGATATAGGAAATATAGGATTGCCAGAAGGACGGAAACAAGCATGGGCAAATCCTGTACTCGAAAGGTGTAAGTAGAGAAGTCCGTTGGGACAACCAGCCGTGCATCGTTGAAAAGAACGGCATACACGGAGGAGAGCACGGCGAATGCCAAGCATAGGATACCGAGGAAAATAATGCGTTTTGCGTTTGGTTTTTTGTTATTATTTTTTTTCATGGGAACCTCCATTTTAAAGTGATTGTTTTAATATCGGATAAGATATATTTGTAACTTGATGTGACAAATATATCACTATAAAGAACTCCTGTCAATAGGAAAGAGATATATTTATCACTTTTTATGAGGAAGAAGAATTGATTGAGGAAATTCTTATTTAATGATATACTGTCGGATTTTGGAGCGGAAAACAAAATTTATTGACATTTCGTTCGGCTCCTGATAAAATGCAATTTAAGTGAATGTGTTGTGATATTCACTATGTTGCAGGCGTCAGACCCTGTTGTGCGCAGGAATAATATCAGTGGATTTTTGTATTATTTGATAGGCAAGAGTCCATATAAGAGAAAAGGAGGTAATTAAGAATGAATGAAAGAATTAAGAGTATTAAGACAGACTTTATCAGAGATATGATTACCTCGGAGAATTGCAGATAAACAAATTGCTTTCACGCGGTATCATTTGGTGCCGCATTTTTTATGCGCACACCGATGCAGAGGAAATATGCCACTAAAATGGCGCATCGGCGGCGCGGCGAGCAGGGGAAGAAAACTTCCCTACTCGATTATTATATGAGATTGTGCCAAGAGTGGTATATTCAGGAAGGAATTTGCCGTGCTTGCGTTAGAATCCCAAGGATGCGAAACCGTGTCTTTGGGATTTTTTGTGGCACTCAAAGAATGCTTTATCCATGCAGTTTACGAGGAAAAGAAACAAAAGGATTGTTAATCGGGAAAAGGAGAATAAGACAATATGGCAGATACGGCAGTTGTTACAGCGGTACACAGGGACCGCTATGAATTATGTTTGGGCACGGAAAGCCTGTATGCACGCCTAAAGACGGCGGCTTTCTATAATTGCGGTGAAATCGTGACGTTTCCGACGGTTGGCGACAGGGTGGAGGTGATTCGGAATGTGGACGGGGATAGTACAATTCTAAAGGTGTTGGAGCGAAAGTCCGTATTTATGCGGCTGAACACGACGCAGGGACTTCCGGATCAGGCAGTAGCAGCAAATTTTGATTATGTTTTTATCACGATGTCGCTGAATAAAGACTTCCATATGACGAAGCTGGAGCGGTATCTGGCGGCTGCCCGGCAGAGCGGAGGGACACCGGTTATTCTGCTCACGAAAGCAGACTTAATGAAAGACAGGGAGGGGATTTTGGCACAGGTTCGTGCGTTGGGAGCTGACGTGGAGATTCATTGTGTCAGTTCCCATACAGGAGAGGGCTTTTGCGGATTGGAAAAATATTTTGCGAAAGGAAAGACAATCGTGCTGCTTGGCTCCTCCGGAGTTGGAAAATCATCCTTTGTAAATGTGGTATTGGGTGTGGACCGGATGCAAACGAGTGGAATCAGAGAGGCAGATTCACAAGGGCGGCACACGACGACGTTTAAGCAGATGTTTTCCATTCCGAATCGGATTGCGCTTCCGGACGGCAGCATAATAACCGGAGGAGGGTGGATTATTGATACACCGGGAATGCGAAAGCTGTTGATGGGAGAAGGAACTGACGGAATAGAAGTAACCTTTGAGGACATTGAGCGGCTGGTGCTACAGTGTAGGTTTTCTGATTGCAGACATCAGACAGAGCCCGGATGCGCCGTCAGGCAGGCATTGGAGGACGGGACGCTTGACGAGAGACATTGGAAGACCTATCTGAGCCTGCAGAGGGAGGAAGCATACTCTCGAAAGCGAAAACAGGTAATCATGAGAAAGATGGAAAAATCCGGAAGGAAGAGATAAGCGTAAAAAATCTTTGCGCAGAAATGAGGTAAATATGGGAAAATATACGCATGTGGTAGAGGAACAGTTATGTATTGATTATGATTGCACGATAGAAGAGCTGCGCAGCCCGGAAAATATTATCCGCGGCAGGAAGCATACAAGGCTGTCCCGTCCTGTCGGGAAGGAAAGTGCGCTGAAAATCTGCGTCTACCGTGAAAAGCTTTTGATAATGGCAGATGAGAGGCTGGTGGGTTGGTGCAAACAGGAGTTGAAGGATATGCGGGGGACATGGCTGTCCGAGCCGGAAAATTTGCTCCGCATTCATCAGAAGCTTCAGGAATTCGGACAGCGTCTGGCAGATACGCATCACCATTATATTCCCTGCGATAACCGGGTGGAGCAGGCAGAAAGATATCCGTTAAAGTGGTTTGAGCAGGATGAGATGGAGGTGTTTCGGGGAGATTCGCGGTTTTGGGAAGCATTATTGTTTGATGAGGAGATACCGGATATGCTTGCAGTCTGCGCAATGGACGGGGACACGATTTTGGGAATGGCAAGCGCCACCCGCAATTGTCCAAAGCTGTGGGAAATCGGCGTAAATGTAACCCCTGAGGGACGCGGGAAGGGCATTGGAACCTATGTTACGACCGCATTGAAGGAGGAGCTGCTGAAAAGAGGGATTGTTCCAACCTATGCCACGGTTGAGAGCCACATCAAGTCCCAGCGGGTGGCATTTCAATCGGGATTTATACCGGTGTTTTATGAATTGTTTTCCGAATAGTATGGGGTGAATTTGTAATTTTATGTTCGCAGCGATATAATAGGAATAAATTCACGCAGGAAGAGAAGGGAACAGACATATGAAAAAACGAATCCTGATTATTGAGGATGATGCTGCGCTTGCGGAGATTACCGCGGATATGCTCAGAAGCTACGAATATGAGGTGCAGCTTGCGGGCGACTGCGAGCAGGCTTTTGCGGCCCTGACCAACGGGCGGTTCGAGCTGCTTCTGGTCGATATTAACCTGCCGGACGGAAGCGGGTTTGACGTGTGCAGTGAGCTGCGGCGTGTGTCCGGCGTACCGGTTATCTTTGCGAGCGCAAGAACGGGCGAGGAGGATAAGGTTCTGGGGCTTGACATGGGCGGTGACGACTATCTGGCAAAGCCCTATTCGCTGCGGGAACTGCTGGCGAGAGTCAATGCCTTGATACGCAGGACATACGGCGCCAAAGAGGAAGCGCCGGTCTATTGCTTTGGCGATATTAAGGTAGATACGCAGCTCAGAATGGTGGAACGGGGCGGTCAGGAAATAAAGCTGGCCCTGCGGGAATTTGACCTGCTGGCATATATGTGTGCCAATCCCAACCGGACGCTGCGCAAGGAGGAGCTGCTGAGCGCGGTATGGGGCGCATTTTCGGAGGTGGAGACGGCAACCGTTGCGGTACATATCCGGTGGCTGCGGGAGAAGCTGGAGACGGACCCCGCAAACCCGCAGTGGATTAAGACCGTGTGGGGAATCGGATATCAGCTTGTGATGTAACGGTATCCTATTCAGGATAAGGCGCGCAGAGGGCGGTGCAGAAGTGAGGAGAGAATGAGAAAGCAGCTTGCGGGAGTGATTTTTGCGGTACTATGTATATGCGGCATTATGGCCGTATGCGGATACCTTTATCTGGAAAGGAATATGGGAAAGACAACGGCGGAAAACGAATTGGTGATGCTGAACGAAATCGAGCAAATAATGACTGATTCCACAGGACAGAGTCCGGCGCAGGCACAAATGGAGGCGCTGCGAACGCAGTTGAGGGCAGATACCGCCGAAGCCCGACGGGAAGCGGCGGGAAGACTTTCCGTTTTTTATTTGTGTCTTACGGCGGCATGCCTGATATCCGGAGTCCTTTATCTCTATTATAAGATTGTGCGCCCTTTTTATAAGCTTGAAAAGTACGCGGACAGTGTGGCAAAAGGCGACCTTACGGTTTCGCTGAAATACGAGCGGACGAATTTTTTTGGCGCCTTTACGTGGGCGTTTGACCATATGCGGGAGGAAATCCGGACGGCGCGAAGGAATGAGGAGCGGGCGATAACCGAAAACAAGACCATCATCGCGACATTATCGCACGATATTAAGACGCCTATCGCGTCAATCAGAGCCTATACGGAGGGATTGGAGGCAAACCTTGACACGGATTATGAGCATAGGGAGCGATATCTGGGCGTCATTATGAAGAAGTGCGATGAGGTATCCTGGCTTGTCAATGATCTGGTGCTGCATTCACTTTCCGAGCTGGAACGGCTGGAAATCCGCACACATAAAATCAGTATGTGCGGACTTCTGGAGGAGGCGCTGCGGGATTGGGAATATCCGCATCTGAATATCTGCCGTCCGCTTCCGGAGGCGGAGCTTCCGGTGGATGAAAAGCGTATGACGCAGGTGTTACTGAATCTTTTGGAAAATGCGAAGAAGTATGCGCCGGATGCGCCGATAGAGGTGTGGGCGGCGATTGCCGACGGGCGGTATGAGATTCATGTGCGAGACTACGGAAGTGGGATTGCGCCACAGGACATGCCCTTTGTCTTTGAGAAATTTTACAGAGGGAAAAATGTCGCGGGTAAGCAGGGCTCCGGGCTGGGACTGTATATCGTAAAATATATCATGAACCGCATGGAGGGGGATGCAGTATTATATAATCATAAGGACGGGCTGGAGGCGGTCGTATGGCTGCCGGCTTCTTAAAGACTTCTTAATAATTATTCTGGTATAACAATTTTGTAAAATCAAAGATAGGAGCAGAATGATTATGAAAACAACAGTCATAAAAACGACAGATCTATGTAAGAGCTTTGCCAACAATGGCGGGCAGAATCACATACTGGACATGGTGAATCTGGAAATCTTTCAGGGAGATTTCACAGTCATTATGGGCCCCTCAGGCGCAGGAAAATCCACCCTGCTTTATGCGCTGAGTGGTATGGATAAGCCCACAGGGGGCGAGGTATATTATCGGGAGCAGGCAATCAGCCGCCTCGGAGAGCGGGAGATGGCCGCTTTGCGGGCAAACGAATTTGGCTTTATTTTTCAGCAGGCGCATTTGGTCAGCAATCTTACGCTTCTGGAAAATGTAGTCGTGACAGGCTATCTGAATAAGCAAAGAACGGCACAGGAGGTAAGAGTGCGTGCCGAGAAGCTGCTGGAACAGATGCATGTGGAGGGGGCGATGAACCGGTTGCCCTCGCAGGTGTCCGGCGGTGAGGCGCAGCGTGCGGCCATTGCGCGGGCGATTATGAATGAGCCCGGGATGGTATTTGCAGACGAGCCGACCGGTGCGTTAAACAAGCATAATACGCAGGAGGTGTTGAAGCTCTTGACAGAGCTGAATGCCGCAGGACAAAATATTCTCATGGTAACACATGATATCAAGGCTGCCGTTCGTGCCACACGGCTTCTGTATCTGGAGGATGGAAGAATTATCGGGGAAATGCCGCTGCCGCCCTACCGCAGCGAGGATGCGCGCAGCAGGGAAAAGCAGGTGGACGCATGGTTGTCCTCCATGGAATGGTAGGAGGTGGCACAATGAGATATCTGACATTACTGCGTGCAAACTGCAAAAGCCAGAAGGGAAGCCTTATCGGTGTTCTGACCCTTATTTTCATTATCACAATATCCCTGTGCGCAACACTCGCCATATGGAAAAACAGCAATGTGCATGAGCGGGAGCTCATAGAGCAGACAGGCTACGGAGACATTGCATGGTGGGTTTCACAGGTGCCGGATGTAGAGGCGCTGCTCTCGGAAATCAGGGCAGTGGAGGGCGTGGAGAAGGCAACTGCACAGGAGCTTATTTATATCAGCCGTTATTATGTCAACGGACAGGGCGTTGAGGGTACATTGGAAGTACTGTCGTGGGAGGACTGCCGGAATTCCTACCATGTCTGTGCGGATAATCTTACCAGTATCCTTACACAGCCGCAGGGACCTGCGGAGGGAGAGGTTTATGTATCGCCTGCGTTCTGTTCCCTATATGATGCACATATCGGAGATTCATTTGTATTGGAAATCAATGGTGAGCAGACCATGGTATCGTATACCATTAAAGGTTACTTTGAGGACCCGCGCTCAGGAAGCTCGATGATGGGAATTAAGAGTGTATTGATAAATGGAAAAGATATGACACGACTGTCAGAAGTAGTAGAGGCGGCGGAGAACCCGGCAGTTTCACGAACCGGTCATATGTTGAATGTCTATATGACAGCGGACAATGATTTGACAATAGGCGCGTTTGAAAGTAAGGTAAACAGCGAGACGACAATCCGGCAATTTTCCCTGTTCAGCTATTCGAAGACTGCCATTATAGGATTTATGCTGGTTTTACAGAATGTCTTTTCCGGTTTTCTGCTGGCGTTTGTTGTGGTGCTTCTGGCGGTCACTATGGTTATCATCGGACACAGTATCAGCAGCAGTATTGAGCAGGACTATGTGGACATGGGGATTTTGAAGGCACTGGGATTTACACAGGCCGATTTGCGCAGATTGCAGTTGCTTCAGTATATGACGGCAGTTTTGAGTGGAATGGCGTTGGGTGCGGCAGTATCGCCATTGGTGGTAAGTCTTATCAATCGGATAACGGTCACGGCGACCGGTCTTATTATTCCGTCAGATATTCCAATCGGCATCAGTGTGCTTGCAATAAGTATTTTATTGTTGCTGTTGATTGGCTTTATCTATGCCAAAACGGCTAAGATCGGTAGGATTACGCCAATCCGGGCGATTCGGGGCGGTGCAGAGGATGTATATTTCAGCAGCCGGTTTACGGCGGCGGTTCACCGGAGAGGATTAAGCTTCTGGCTGGCGCTCCGGCAGCTTGTATCCGGGAAAAAACAGTATATCGGAGCCTGTCTGATTGCTGTAATGCTTGTCTTTTTCCTGTCCCTTACAGTCCGGATAGACGCGTGGATGGGACCGAACGGAGAGGGACTTATGACCTCCTTTAATGCGGCCCCATATGATTTTGGAATTGCGTATACAGACAGGAGCAAGGAGGCGGAGATTGAAAGCTTCATTGCAGAGCATGCCGCGGTAAAAGGCTCTTTTCAGCAGATGATGACCAGGGGCGTTATTGATGGTGTGGAGTATCTGATGTATGTAAACAGAAATCCGGAATACTACAATCTTATTGAGGGAAGAACCTGCAAATACAAAAATGAGCTGGTGATAACAGAGTCGGTGGCACAGGAGCTGTCCGTATGGACGGGTGACACGGTTCATATCAGCTATACCGGACAAGAGCGGGAATTCCTTGTCAGCGGGATTTATCAGTGTGCAAACGATATGGGAGGCAATTTCGGAATCAGCATCGAGGGCTTTGCCCGGTTGTGCGAGGAGGATTCGAATCCGGATTCTGCCAAAGATTCAATTGTAAATTTTTCAACATATTATCTGCTGGAGGAGCCGGCGCAGAAGAATACACTGTGCGAGATGCTTACGGAGAGCTATGGGGAGTGGATAGTGATTGACGAAAATACGTGGGGTGGTCTGGACAGCGTTCGTTCGGCATTGTCCTCCCTGACAGTATTTATGTATGTGATTACCATGATTTTTATAATGGTGACAGTGACCTTGACAGGGAATAAGATTTTATATAAGGAACAGCGTGATTTGGGAATATATAAGTCCCTTGGATTTGTGTCGGGGAGACTCCGGCTTGCGTTTGCGCTGCGGTTTGGGCTTGTGGCAGTCGCGGGTGCCGTCCCGGGAGTTGCAATCAGCGCGTTTTTCACTGACAGATTGGTGACATCACTGCTCAAAATGTGCGGAATCAGTCGTTTTTCTTCCAGCCTCAGTCCCTTTCAGGCAGTGCTTCCAGCGATTATTGTAAGCGGACTATTCCTGGTGTTTGCTTATCTGTCTGCCGGAAAAATCAAAAAGGTCGAAGCGGGTATGCTGATTGTGGAGACTTAAATATAAATATTATGCGCAAACCGGTATCGGAAATACAAAATCCAACACGTTATCATAAGAATAGACAAAATATGCTATGGAACTTTGCTAAAATTAGTGGTATACTAAGTGTGACTGTTCGGAAAGCCCTGTTCCGGACAGTTGCATGAGAGGTATAATACATGAAGCAAAAATTCAAATTAAGGGGTTGTTTGAAGACATATCTGCAGGCGACTCTGATATTAGGCATTATATTGGCAGCTGTCAACGTTGGAATATATTTTTTGGATATCAGAGCCGGTATCGTGGTCACGGCCTTTCTGATTGTATATCTGTCAGTGACAGGTTTTTTGCGTTACCGGAATAAATCCATGATTATGAATGAGCTTGTCAGCTTTGCAACACAGTACGGACAGATACAGCGGAAGCTGCTGCGCGAGCTTGAGCTTCCGCATGTACTGATGGATGAGAACGGCAAGATCATATGGACCAATGCCGCGTTTGAGCAGGTGATACATAAGGAAAAAGGTTACCGTAAATCCATTACCTCGGTTTTCCCAACGATTACAAAGGACAAGCTGGAGTTTGAGGACCACACGGAGCTTAATCTGTCATTGGACGAGAAGGAGTATCTGTTCAAGATAAAGAAGATTTCCGTTCAGAACGTTTTGGACAAGAGTGAGATGCTTGAGAGCGATGACGGAGATGCTTTTCTGATTGCCGGATATCTGTTTGATGAGACCTCCCTGAGAGTGGCCTTGAATGAGATTGATGCGCAGAGCCTTGCAGTCGGTATGATTTATATTGACAATTATGAGGAGGCGCTGGAAAGCGTTGAGGAGGTTCGGCGTTCGCTGCTGATTGCGCTGATTGACCGGAAGATTAATAAATATATCTCCTCATTGGACGGCATCGTCCGGAAGACGGAGAAGGACAAGTATCTTATCATCCTGCGAAAAAAGGCGGTGCTGTCTTTGAAGGAGTCGCGCTTTGACCTGCTTGAGGAAGTTAAGACCATAAATGTCGGGAATGACATGGCAGTAACCATCAGTGTCGGCGTGGGGATGGGTGCTCCCACATATGTCCAATGCCTGGAATTTGCCCGGACGGCAATTGATCTGGCGCTTGGACGGGGCGGCGACCAGGCGGTGGTAAAGACGCCCGATTCGATTGTATACTATGGCGGCAAGAGTCAGCAGGTAGAGAAGAATACCCGCGTCAAGGCGCGTGTGAAGGCGAATGCGTTGCAGGAAATCATCACAAGCAAGGACAAGGTGCTAATTATGGGACACCGCCTTGCGGACGCGGACGCGTTCGGATCTGCGGTCGGAATCAGCTGTATTGCGCGGGCGCTTAACAGGAAGCCGCGCATTGTCATCAACAATGTGACAACCTCCGTGAAGCCCTTGGTAGAGCTTTTTAAGGACAGGAATATCTATGAAGAGGATTTTATCATAGGCGGTGCAGAAGCGCTTGAGGCGGCAGACAATAATACGGTGCTTGTCGTTGTGGATGTAAACAAGCCGAGCCTTACGGAGTGTCCCGAGCTGATAAAAGTCTGCAAGACTGTTGTGGTGCTCGACCATCACAGGCAGGGGGTAGAGGTGATTGAGAACGCGACCCTCTCCTATGTGGAGCCGTACGCGTCCAGCGCGTGTGAGATGGTTGCGGAGATATTGCAATATATCGCGGGCGGCGTAAAGGCGGGCAGCAATGAGGCTGACTCCATGTATTCGGGAATTGTGATAGAGACCGATAGTGTTACGGCCAAAACAGG
>CAMWYL010000090.1 GCA_947178465.1 uncultured Lachnospiraceae bacterium
CATAGGTCTTTATCATTCTATCAAATTTCGCCGGAAGATAAAAATCGAGTGCGCAATGCAATAATGCCATTGCGCACTCGATTTCTGATACTTTACGCCATCTTAAACCTTCGCAACAAACTCCTTAACCTGCTCATAAACGCCCTTAGCGTCAAGCTTGTATTTCTCAACGAGTGCTGCCGCAGACCCGGACTCTCCGAACACATCCTGCATACCGATCTTATAAACCGGTGTCGGACAGGACTTGCACAACGCATCACATACAGCGCTACCCAATCCGCCGATTACGGAATGCTCCTCCGCTGTCACAACCTTTCCGGTCTTCTTCGCGGACTTTACAATAATCTCCTCGTCAAGCGGCTTGATTGTACAGATATTGATAACCTCCGCACTGATACCCTCTTCCTCAAGCATTTTTGCTGCACCGAGTGCTGAATCTACACAGATGCCCGTTGCTACGATTGTCACATCCGTACCCTCTTTTACCACGGTTCCCTTACCGATCTCGAATTTATAATCCGGTCTGTCGTTGATAACAGGCACTGCCGCACGTCCGAAACGGATGTAAACAGGCCCTTCATATGCAACCGCCGCGCGGACTGCCGCCTTTGCCTCGACATCGTCTGCCGGACACATAACAACCATTCCCGGGATGGTACGCATCAGCGCGATATCTTCGTTACACTGATGGGACGCGCCGTCCTCACCTACCGTAATTCCCGCATGTGTCGCACCGATTTTTACGTTTAAGTGCGGATATCCGATGGAATTTCTTACCTGCTCAAATGCACGGCCCGCCGCGAACATCGCAAACGAACTCATAAACGGGATTTTCCCTGAAAGGGATAAGCCTGCCGCGATTCCTGTCATATTACACTCCGCGATACCGCAGTCAATATGTCTTTCAGGGAACGCCTTCTTAAATACGCCTGTCTTGGTCGCCGCCGCGAGGTCAGCGTCAAGCACTACCAGGTTCGGATTTTCCTTACCGATTTCCACAAGCGCGTTACCGTAGCTCTCTCTGGTTGCTATTTTCTTTACTTCTGACATAACGCTTCACCTACCTTCTCTAAATCTGCCATTGCAACAGCATACTCCTCATCATTCGGCGCCTTGCCGTGCCAATCCACATTGCCCTCCATGAAGGAAACGCCCTTTCCTTTCAGGGAATGCGCAATGATTGCCGTCGGCATACCCTTTGTCTCTCTTGCTTCCTTAAAAGCTGCCCGAATTTGGTCAAAATCATGTGCATCCGCAAGGTTGATTACATGGAAATTAAATGCCTCAAACTTCTTATCAATCGGATACGGGGAGCAGACATCCTCAATCTTACCGTCAATCTGCAGGCCGTTGTTGTCTACAATCACACAGAGATTGTCCAGCTTGCGGTGTCCCGCGAACATGGAGGCCTCCCAAACCTGTCCTTCCTCAAGCTCACCATCGCCAAGCAGGGTATATACTCTGTAGTCCGCATTGGACAGCTTTGCGCCAAGCGCCATGCCGCAGGCTACCGAAATGCCCTGTCCAAGGGAGCCGGAGGACATATCCACACCCGGGACATGCTGCATACAGGGATGTCCCTGCAGATAAGAGCCTAATTTTCTGAGTGTAGTAAGGTCCTCAACCGGAAAATATCCGCGGTTTGCAAGCGTCGAATAAAGCCCCGGCGCCGTGTGCCCCTTGGAGAGCACAAAGCGGTCTCTGTCCTCCTTCTTGGGATTCTTCGGGTCGATATTCATTTCCTCAAAATAAAGATAGGTATAAATATCCGCAGCTGATAATGAGCCGCCCGGATGCCCTGCTTTTGCAGCATGTACACCGGTAACAATACCCTTGCGAACTTCATTTGCCACTTTTTGAAGCTCCAAATTTGTCATTGCATCTTCCTCCATTTCTTTTTTCCTCTTTTTTATATAATTCGTGTAAATGCTCCCTTTCCGGCATTTCCACCTTAAAATTATATCGTTTCCATAGAACGCCTTGCCAGCTCCAGGCATCCCATAATTCCCTGATTATCCTTCAGACTTGCAGGGACAATATAGCTCTCCGGCTGCGCAAGCTCCTTTGTGCGGATATAGCCGTTTAACAGTTCCTTTACATAACTTCTTATCAGCGGGAAGAGCTGCTCCTGATGCATCACACCGCCGCCGAGAATAATCATATCCGGTGAGAGCGTGAGGATATAGTTTGCAAGCGCCTGTGCAATATAATACGCCTCCAAATCCCATACCTGCGCATCGTCCTGCAGCAGAGCTGCCTTTTTGCCCCACCGTGCTTCTATCGCCGGCCCTGCCGCAAGCCCCTCGAGACAGTTTTTGTGATACGGGCATTTTCCTTCAAAAACGTCCGTACTGCGCTTTTGTATCAGCACATGTCCCGCCTCGGGATGAAGCATCCCATGCAACAATCTGCCGTCAATGTAAATGCCGGCCCCGACACCGGTTCCGATCGTGACATAAACCACGCACTTTTTTTCCTTTGCCTGTCCGAAGGTCACCTCTCCAAGCACGGACCCGTTGACATCCGTGTCAAAGCCAATCGGACATCCAAGCGCATCCTCAAAAGCTCCGACAATGTTGTAGTCCGCCCATGCAAGCTTGGGTGTGCTCGTGATATAGCCATAGGTTTCTGACAATTTGTCCAAGTCAACCGGACCAAAGCATCCAATCCCCAACGCCTCAATCTTATTTTTCCTGAAATACTCCGTCAGTGCAGGCATCGTCAGCGCAGGTGTCTCTGTGGGAATCGATATCTGCTCAAAAATCTCTCCCTTTTCATTTCCGACCGCACAGACCATCTTTGTCCCGCCGGCTTCCAATGCTCCTAATCTCATACGCGGCTCCCTCCGCAGCATCTGTCTGCTACTGCTCTATTTTATTTCCGTAATAAGCGTTCGCTCCATGCTTTCTGTAATAATGCTTATCCTGAATACGCTGCGGCGCCGGCTCCACATCCGGCTCCAGCTGCTCCGTAAAGAGCGCCATCTTCGCAACCTCTTCCAGAACAACCGCATTATGCACTGCTTCCTTCGCGTCCTTGCCCCATGCAAAAGGTCCGTGATTCTTGCAAAGCACTGCAGGCACTGCCATCGGGTCTTTTCCCGCAAAGGTCTCTATAATGACGGTTCCCGTGTTCTTCTCATAGCCCTCGTCCATCTCCTCCTGACTCAACACACGCGCACAGGGTATCTCTCCATACATATAATCCGCATGCGTCGTCCCGTAGCACGGAATCGCCCGTCCGGACTGCGCCCAGCTTGTAGCGTAGGTAGAATGGGTATGTACGATACCGCCGACCTCCGGAAACGCCTTGTACAGCTCAAGATGTGTCGCCGTATCAGAAGAGGGATTATATTTTCCCTCCACCTTATTGCCCTCCAAGTCCATCACAACCATATCCTCCGGCTTTAAGAGATCATAGTCCACGCCGCTCGGCTTGATGACAAACAGGCCGCTTTCCCTGTCAATGGCACTGACATTCCCCCACGTAAATGTAACAAGCCCGTATTTGGGCAAGTCCATATTTGCCTCGTAAACCTTCTTTTTTAATTCCTCCAGCATACTGCTTCTCCCTTCTGCGCATCCTAACGCAATGCTTCAACTGCTGCCCGCTCGATTGCAAGCCCCTTCTTATACCGCTCGATAAAGGTTTCAAAACCCGCAACATCCTTTGCGTCCGGCTCCACACGCACGGATTCCTCGCCCGCAAAGACCTTGTTGTTCAGGTAATCGCTCAAAGACTCGCCGTCCGCCTTCTTCTTCATATAATTTGCAAGCACCGCAATGCCCCATGCACCGCCCTCTCCGGCAGTCTTCATAACAGAAACGGGAACATTGACAGCCGCTGCTACCACCTTCTGACCCACGCCTTCCGTCTTGAACAGGCCGCCATGTCCAAGAAGCTCGTCAAGCGTTACGTGCTCCTGCTTTGACAGGATATCCATACCGATTTTAATCGCGCCAAGCGCCGTAAACAGGTTTACCCGCATAAAGTTCGCCAGCGTGAATTTCGCGTCCGGTGTGCGGACAAATAACGGTCTGCCCTCCGCAAAGCCGGTTACATGCTCACCAGAGAAATAGCCGTACGCCAGAAGTCCGCCGCAATCCGCGTCACCCTCAAGCGCCTTTCTGTAAAGCGTGCCGTACAGCTCGTTCATATCAACCTTTTGACCTGTCGCTTCCTGAAATTCCTTGAAAATATTAACCCATGCGTTTAAATCGGAGGTACAGTTGTTGCAATGCACCATCGCCACTAAGCTTCCGTCCGGCGTCGTGACAAGATCCAGCTCGTCGTATGCCTTTGACAAATCCTTTTCCAAAACCGCCATTGCAAAAACGGAGGTTCCTGCGGAAATATTTCCGGTGCGCTTCGCCACGCTGTTTGTCGCCACCATGCCGGTACCCGCGTCACCCTCCGGCGGGCACATCGGAATGCCTGCCTGCAGGGTTCCCGTCACATCAAGAAGCTTTGCGCCCTCCGCCGTGAGCGTACCTGCATTTTCACCCGCAACCAACACCTTCGGCATAATATCCGCAAGCTGCCAGCCCAACTTTTTGTTCGCTACGAGCGCGTCAAACCGGTCAACCATTCTCCTGTTAAAATCCTTTGTATCAATATCAATCGGGAACATTCCGGATGCCTCACCGACACCGAGCACCTTCTGACCGCTGAGCTGCCAATGAATGTATCCGGCAAGCGTCGTAAAGAATGCAACCCTGCTTACATGCTCCTCTCCGTTCAGAATTGCCTGGTAAAGGTGCGCGATGCTCCACCGCTGCGGAATATGATAGTTAAATACCTCTGTGAGCTTCTCGCTCGCCTCCTGCGTAATCGTATTTCTCCACGTCCGAAAAGGTACCAGCAACTCGCCGTCCTTATCAAAGGCCATATATCCGTGCATCATCGCACTGAAGCCGATGGAACCGATGGTCTTGATTTCCGCGCCAAACTGCTCCTTTACATTCCCTGCAAGATCCCGATAGCAGTCCTGAAGCCCCTTCCAAATATCGTCAAGACTGTATGTCCAGATATTGTTCTCGAGCCGGTTCTCCCAGTCATGGTTCCCGCTTGCGATAACCTCATGTTTCCCGTCAACGAGCACCGCCTTGATTCTGGTAGAGCCAAACTCTATCCCGAGGGCTGTCTCGCCACGTTCAATCACGTCTTTTGTTGCACTTACATCACGTCCCATTCATTATACCTCCTGTTTCAGTTATTATTTTGTCGTTTACCGTACATCCCCATTTATACCGTAATTATAGCAATATGAGAAAGGTTGTGCAACCTTTTGTTACGCATTTGTTTACTCATTTTAGAAATAGTTTAATTCTTGTTTATACATTAAAATGCTGCAAAAAGAAAGCTGCCGACAAGACAATGTTGTTACATCATCTTATCGGCAGTTATTGTCCACATGCAACACTTTTATCCCAATAGCTGCAACACTACATTCTTACTTTGATTCGCCTGACTCAACATCGAAATGCCCGCCTGCTCCAAAATATTGCTATTGGCATTGCGCACCATTTCCTCCGCCATATCCGTATCACGAATCACTGATTCTGAATGTTGGAGATTCTCAGATTTATTTTCGTTATTTTTGATTGCATGTTCCAACCGATTCTGCGTACTTCCAAATTTAATACGCAGCTCGGAAACTCTTCGAAGCGCGGTAGAAAGCCTGTCTATCGCCTTCAGTGCATTCTTCTCCTTAGCAATGAAGAGGGAATTGACACCAATTAATGAGGTACTGTATGGACTTCTTGGAAGCTCAATATGATCCGGATTACGATCGCTAAGCTGAACCCGACGCACCGTATCATCCACCTCTCCATACTCTTCAAAGAACACCTCCTCCTTCGCACTTCCGGATACCCAGCGAATCTCATGCTCGTCCATATTTTTGTGGGAAACCTTGACCCTTCCTGTATCCGGATCAATATTCGCTGCAATTGGAGCATCCACCGCCTTAAGCTTATCGTTCATTTCTGCTATCAGCCCTTCTGCTGTATATTTACCCGGCTCAAGCTCTATCTCATAAACCTCATCATCCACGGCAAATGTCAAATGTGTCTCATTCTCTTTAACCGTCACACCGCCTGTGACATCCTTTGTCCCCATAATATATGCCGGTATCATTTTACCGTCTGTCTGATAGAAAATTGAAAACGCCGCATTGCCTCGAACGCCGTCAATTACATAACCGCCCTCCGCAGGTGCCGCAATATCCTCTGCCAAACTGAAATTCAACGCATTTGCATCGTTTCCACCCGCTACTCCGCTATTGATACTGCCTATACCAACCTTAATCAACCCTTCCTTCAGGCCTTCCTGCGCCAGCGCCTCGTCGATTTTGTCCTGCAACTGGCTCTTTAATGTATCGCCGTTATACTTTCCGGGGTCAAGCGTTACAGCTATTTTAATCGGATTGGCTACGCCCGGACATGTAAGATCAAGCGACAGTTCGTCGTTGACACCCGTATTAATTTCCACCGGCTGGTTCCGTACATCCTGACGCCCTACCACATATACCGGACCCATGGTCTGCGTACCATCCACATTATTGGGCTTTAAATCTACTTTCCGTTCCGTACACCCACAAATAACTTTTTCATAGAAATCTCCGGATACGTTTTTAAACAGATAGTCATTTCCCGGCTTCGCCGCTTCCAGGCGAACACCATTTGCATTCACGGTAACCTTAACTTTTCCCGTGTCATTCAGTGCAGCATCTATCTTGTCCTGCAGTTCTGTCTGCAGCTCCGCATATGTGTGCGTCCCTGAGTCCAACTGAATATTAACCGCTTTATCTGTACCATTATCATTAAATGTAAACTTCAATTCGTCATTATATTGATCTATTATAACAGAACTGCTTAACGACACCCCCTGTATATAACTTTTATATTGCGAATGATATCCTGAAACCGTACTGTTTGCCTTCGCAACCCGCTTTTCCGGGAGCAGCCCGCCGCTGGTATCTGAGGAAACAGTGATTACCTTATTCGTCAGCTCTCTTCCGTTAGCATCCACTACCTTCAGCGTTGTTGTATTCCCGGTCTTTGTCATCTCTACACCGGTACTTCCGAAAATTGACTTCATACTACTGCCGCCGCTCGCATAATCCATTGCAATAGAAGCAGATGTCCCTGTAGCGGTTGTGCGAAGTCCAATCCTATTCCCTGACAAATAAGCCTCCGCACCCACGTCCTTCAGCTTCTTATTCAGCTCATTAACAAAATCTTGCCGGCTGGTATACTGCCTGGCCTCCAATTGAACCGTCTTGGACTGTCCATTCACGGTAACCGTAAAGTCCTGCTGCCCTGCATCAATTTTTACTTTTTCCTGAATATCCTGATTCAGAATGATACCGGCAGGACCGGCTCCGTTTAAATTTCCGAACAAGACTTCCAAAGCGCCGCCACTGTTCGTATCATAAGCAATCCCTACTTTGGGACCGGTTTCCGCGGAGGTTAATACCAGCCTTCCGTTTGAGAGCGAGGCCTGAATACCGTCCGTCAGTCTTCCGTTCAGCATATTTACCAATCCATCCGGCGTATAGGTTCCCGTCGCCAACTGCACAGTCCTGTTATGTGTACTGCCATTTTCGTCTGTATATTGATATTCAAATGCCCTGTGATTGGCATCAATCGTAATGCCGGGGGCCAGAGCATATGTGCTGGTAGCCCTTGCGGGCTCCCGCACCGTACTCAAGTCCTTTAGAAAGCTGCTGCTGTTCGTTGAACAGCTGATACTGGTATTTTCTCCCCGTTCTCCCTTTGGCAGTCTGGACGTTAACCGAAGCTGATTTCCCTCAAGGCTGACAATTGCCCCACCCATTCCGTCGCCAAATTCGGCATCTATCTTCTTTTGCAGCTCCTCTACCAACTTATCCTTGCTGTATGGCGTATCGCTCGCGTCAAGCGTTATGGTTTTTGTCGTGTTATTTAATGTCAGGCTTATTTTATCATTCTCGCCCGCTTTTATAAGCATGCTGTCCGTCAGTTTCGGTCCCAGCACTACGGTTGCCGCCTCATTGACCCCCATCGCGGTTGAGCCTTCAATTTGTGTTGTTACACCCTTTACTACCCCTGATGACCATGGCGTTGTCGTTTCCTTGCCTTTTTGACTGATGGTAAAATTGCGGTTACTATTAGACCCTGTATTCGAAACCGTTGTAAATGTATTTGGTTTTTCTGTCTTCGAGCTTCCACCGCCCAGTGTCACTGTATAAGAAGCCCCATCCACCAGAACCGTCATGGATGATGCGGAAGGCGTACCTGTCAATGTAATATGTCCGCTGCCCTTTGCGTCGTCTTTTTGGGTATCATACGCCTGAAACAGCGTATCAAAGCCCTTATTTGTACCGTAGCTGCTCACAGTAATCGTCGTATTGACCGCCTTGTCTCCTGTGTCGGTTTCCCTGATGGATATCCTGCCATCCGAAAGACGTGCCGCCGTTATCTTTCCATCAAACTCCGAATACGTTGCAATCCGGTCATTAATTTCATTTACAATATCCTGCGGACTATATGTACCTGCCGCAAGCGTAATTTGCTTTGTAGTACTTCCGTAGCGGATATTAAAAGAATTATTATCCGATGTCAGCTTAACCGAGCCTGTAACCGTTTTACTCCCCGTCCATGATGCAGTCTTATCCGAATTCCGGTCATAATTCGGAGAGATGTTCCTTCCATATTCGTTGTAGTCTCTGCTGACAAACAATGTGTCATAGGCGCTGCTGGTCTCGTCCAGCCCTACCTTGCTGTCCGGTCCCTTCAGAGAAGAAACAATCTTCAGACCTTCGAAAACAACATCCTTACTGCCTGATCTGACACTTGTACTGTGAACCGACACCGCCAACTCCTTATCAAGATTATTCGCTTTCAACAACCGATTCAGCTTATCTGCCATTTCCGCCGCAGTATACTCCCCTTCATCAATTGTCAGTGTAACCGGCGCCGTACTCTCATTCGGCTGCAGAACAAGAGTGTTGTTCGCGCCGGTAATCTTATAACGGGCACTGCCCTTCTGAATTCCTGTGGTACTATCCACCGCCATCGTATAACCGTGCTCCACATCCCTTGAATCCGTTGTAAGCACACAGCCACCCGTAAAAACAGCCGCTGTCTGTTTCACATTTCCATGCATGACATTATCATAAAATACAGAGGTGTATTTACCACCGTCAATCGTAAACATATTCCCCTTAAAGCCGGTTACAATCGCTTCCTTGCTGCCCAGCTTAATCCCTGTCCCAAAGGCAGTAGCCTCAACGAGCGGTCCGTTTGGCAGTTGCGTCGCAAGCTGATCGTTAATCTTCTCAATCAGCTCTTGGCGTGTATATCCTGTTCCCTTCGTACTATCCCCGTCAAGGTCTATCTTTACATCATTAACGCTCCCATCAAAGCCCTCCACAGTAAAGGTCATCTGGTCATTCTTTCCATCGTAAATAAACAATTGCGAATCTTCATCAACAAAGATTGTCGTTCCAATCAGCGCACCAACGCTGCCACCCTTATACATATCGTATATCAGATAAGACAGCCCACCGGAAATTGTATCAATGAACGCCCCACCCTCCAAGGTAGCATTGACCCGCTTATCATCTGTATATTCCAAAAAAAACTGCATCCCATCCTTCGCTTTGTCTGTCAGAACCGTATCCAACTCATCCAGAAGCTCCATGGTGGTATACTCCCCCGGCGGCACGGTAACCGTCAATGTAGATAACGGACCGTTTTTCGTCTGCGCATACAAAAATGTCAGATCATTCTTACCTGCGGTCACCACATGCATCTGATTTGGTTCCCACTGTACGGCACCCTCACACTGATAGTAAACCTGCTCATGCTTAGAGAAAATACGCATCCCGTTAAATCTTGTCGTCGTACTGATACGGTCAAGCTCCTTCTTACACTGCGCAAACTCCTCGTCTAACGCCTCACGATCACTATCTGAATTTGTTCCATTTGCAGATTGAATAGAAAGCTCCGTCATTCTATGAATGATTGCCTGTGTCTCCTCTAATGCACCATCTCCAATCTGTACCCACGACACACCATCGACAGCATTATCCGTTCCTTGTGTCAGCCCCCGAATCATCTTGCGCATCTTTTCAGAGATCGCCAATCCTGCCGCATCATCCGCAGCAGAGTTAATCTTATAGCCTGTCGAAAGTTTCTTCGTGCTTTTGGCCTTATCAGACTTCTTCATACCCAGCATTCTGTTAGCATTCATTGCCTCCATATTATGCATTATCGCCATATTTCCCATCTTATCATGTCCTTTCTACAGCATGCCTTCCCCGCACGCCGATACAAATTTACATATACGAAAATTCCTTTTTCACATTATTTCTTCATCTGTTGCATCCCTGCATTTAAAAGTAAAATTCATTGGCCATGAAGATATATTGCTCTTTAGGGTACAAAGCCCATTATTTATATA
>CAMWYL010000091.1 GCA_947178465.1 uncultured Lachnospiraceae bacterium
TTTCAATATATGCCGCGCCCGCGCCGTCGCCGAAAAGCACACAGGTGCTCCGGTCGCTCCAATCTATCAGCTTTGACAGTACCTCGCTCCCTACCACAAGGGCATTCCGGTACAGTCCCGTTTCGAGATATGCACAGGCCGTATTTAGCGCAAACAAAAATCCGGAACAGGCCGCGTTTAAGTCAAAAGCAACCGCCCTATCCGCTCCGAGAATACTCTGTACCTGACATGCGCAGCATGGAAGCAGCAGCTCCGGCGAGCAGGTCGCTACCAGAATTAAGTCCACATCCTGCTCCGATACACCCGCATTTTCAAGCGCCCGCTCACAGGCCGCCGCCGCCAGCGTTGACACCGTATCCCCTGTGGAAATCCTGCGCTCTATGATTCCGGTTCTCTCCCGAATCCACTCGTCAGAGGTTTCAACAAGCTTTGCCATATCGAAATTAGTCACTGTTTTTTCCGGCAACGCGCTCCCGGTACCGCTAATCTTGATTGTCATTACGAAAATTCCTCCATTATATCCGCCACTGTCTCAATTTTCTCCGCCCGCCAGGCATTGCTTCCGCAGAAGATCAGCCCCTCGTCAAGCCTGCCTTTTACCGCGTTGACCAACGCCTCCGTGATACAGTAGGGTGTTGTAGCGGGATCGCAGGTACTGATACACTGCCTGCAGCCCTTCATAAAACGCTCTCCCGCCGCGACCTTATCCAGAAACGCGTTATGTATCGCACGCCCCGGCATGCCGACAGGGCTTTTCACAAGGACAATGTCCTCCTTTTTTGCATCAATATACGCCTGTTTATAAGCCGGTGAAGCGTCACATTCCTCGGTAGTCACAAACCGCGTTGCCATCTGCACGCCCTTCGCACCCATCTCAAGGTAATGCTCCATATCCGCTCGGGTGTACACGCCGCCCGCAACGGCAACCGGTACCTCCAGCTCATCGGCGAGGTCAATGATTGCATGTATTTCCTCGTCATAATCCTTTGTCTTCGACACGGTGTACTCCTCAATTTCCTCCCTGTTGAAACCTAAGTGCCCTCCGGCCTCCGGTCCTTCTATCACAACAAGGTCGGGCTTTCTGGAATACTTCTTCATCCAATATTTGGAAATAACGCTCAGCGACTTTCTGCTTGAGACAATCGGCGCGATTTTTGCCTTCCCCGAAAATTCCGGAAGAGTCATCGGGAGTCCCGCGCCTGAGATAATCAGGTCTACACCCGCAGCCACAGCGGCCTTCACGTATTCCTCGTATTTCTTTGTGGCTACCATGATATTGACGCCGATGATTCCGCCCTTGGCAAGCTCCCTTGCCCGCGCGATTTCCTTCTTAATGGCTCTGAGATTGCACGCAATGGGACTGCTGTCAAACTCCGGCTCCCGATAGCCAATCTGTGCGGTCGAGATAACACCCACGCCGCCTGCGGCCGCCACTGCTCCCGCAAGCCCCGACAGGCTCACGCCGACTCCCATACCGCCCTGAATAACGGGAATCCGTGCACAGAGATTGCCAATCCTTAATTCGTTTATCTTCATATTCTTTTTCACTCTCTGTTTTCTTATATTTAGAAGGTCCGGAACCGCTCATAGCGCTCTCTTGCTATTTCCTCACCGGTTTTTCCGTCATATTTTGCCAGAAACTCCTTGATATACTCCTTCATATAGCCGCCAATCGCCGCTGCCGTCTTACTGTCGGCGCCGCCAAACTCCGGCACAATGCGCTCTATAACGCCAAGTCGTTTCAAATCCTGTGCGGTGATGTTCATCACCTCGCTTGCCTCCTGTGCGCGGCTTGAATCCTTCCACAGGATGGAAGCAAAGCCCTCCGGCGACAGGATGGAATAGGTCGCGTTCTCCATCATCCACACCTCATTGCCTACCGCAGTGGCAAGCGCGCCGCCGCTGCCGCCCTCACCAATCAGGATGCAGAGCACCGGCACCTTTAAACCGGACATTTCCAAAAGGTTGCGTGCAATCGCTTCTCCCTGTCCGCGTTCCTCCGCTTCGATACCGCAGAACGCGCCCGAGGTATTGACAAAGCTTATCACAGGACGGTTGAATTTCTCCGCCTGCTTCATCAGGCGCAACGCCTTTCTGTAGCCCTCCGGAAGCGGCATGCCGAAGTTTCTCTCCTGGCACTCTTTGATGTCCTTTCCCTTCAAATCCGCGATAACCGTTACCGGCTGCCCCTCAATAAAAGCAATACCACCGATGACCGCCTTATCATCATGGAAGCCTCTGTCTCCATGTGCCTCGACGAAGATATCAAAAATATGCTCCATATAGTCGGTTGCGGAAGGACGTCCAACCTGACGCACCGCCTTTACCTTTTCCCACGCGCTGCGCGGCTGTGCACTCCAAGCCTGCTCCTTTAACGCCTCACTCAGCTCAAAGTGAATGCCCTTGTCTTCGCAGAAATCCGCATAGGTGTTTTTCTCCTTGCGCTGATGCGCCTTAATCAGGAATTGAATGGTTTTCTTGAGGTTCTCCCTGAGAACAATACCGTCAATAAAGCCGTGCTCCAACAGGAATTCCGCTGTCTGGAACCCCTCCGGAAGCTCCTGCCCAATCGTCTGCTTGATCACACGCGGTCCCGCAAAGCCGATTAATGCACCCGGCTCCGCCATAATAATATCTCCAAGCATCGCGAAGCTTGCCGTAACACCGCCGGTTGTCGGGTCTGTCAGAATAGAGCAGTATAACAGCCCTGCATCGCCATGACGCTTGATTGCGGCCGAGGTCTTAGCCATCTGCATCAGCGATACGATGCCCTCCTGCATCCTGGCACCGCCTGAGCAGCAGAACATGAATACCGGAAGCCCCAGCTCCGTCGCCTTCTCTATCGCCCTTGTGATTTTCTCCCCGACGACATGCCCCATGCTCGCCATCATAAAGCGCGAATCGCAAACGCCAAGAACGATATCCTCCCCGAATACCTTGCAGCGTCCTACCGTCACGGCCTCGTTCAGCCCTGTCTTTTCCCGCATTGCCGCAAGCTTATCCTCATAGCCCTCATAATCCAGCGGATTGCTGACCTCAATATCCTCAAACCACGGCTCGAAGGTCTTATAATCCGCTACCATACGGATACGGTTATTCGTCTTTACCCGAAAATATCCGCCGCATTCGTAACAGACATATTTCTTCTTCACTACTCTGTCACGGTCTACCATTTTCCCGCATTTCGGGCACTTGATCCGACTTTTGTCCTCCGCAGCCGCACTCTCCGGCTTTTCCTCCGCCGGCTGAATCGTACCGTTCGTCTGTGTGCTTCTGCTTCTGAGTTTTTCTTCTAATTTATTATATAAGTTTACCGGAAACTGTCTGCCGGTTCTGACCAGTTGTATTTTATCCATGACAATCACAACTCCCTTTCTTATTCCCCTATGGCAAAAGTAAGCTCCGCCTTACATACCAACTTTCCGTTTACGGTCGCGGTCGCTTCTCCGACGCCGATGGGCCCTTTGATTTTCACAATCTTTGTCTCCAGCATCAGCACATCTCCCGGATACACCTTCTGTTTAAAGCGCGCCTTATCAATCCCCACAAAATACGCGGTCTTTCCCTTCCACTCGGGAAGTCCCAAAATCGCAACCGCGCCGACCTGCGCAAGCGCCTCTATAATCAGCACGCCGGGCATTACTGGATTTCCCGGAAAGTGTCCCGCAAAATACGGCTCATTGAAGCTTACGCATTTTTTTCCGACAGCCCTGCTGCCCTCCTCCAGCTCCTCTATGGTATCAATCAGCATAAACGGATGCCGATGCGGTATGATTTCCATAATTTCCTTTGCCGTGTAAACTGACATCTGTGTCACCTGCCCTTTCTCCTGTATTGCCAACATACTTACTCTGTATATTTCTTCACGAGAATGCTTGCATTATGTCCGCCAAAGCCCAGAGAATTGCTGAGTGCGTACATAAAGTCCTCCTGAGAGCTTTCCTTACAGTAATTCAAATCCAGCTCCTCCTCGCTTTCCACAAGTCCTACCGTCTTATGGATAAAGCCCTCCTGAAGCTCCTTGACGCAGGTGACAAACTCAATTGCACCCGCAGCGCCGAGCAAATGCCCTACCATGGATTTGGTGGAATTGATCTTAATATCCTTCGCGTGTTCGCCAAACGCAAGCTTAATCGCCCTTGTCTCAAATAAATCATTGTGGTGCGTTGCCGTTCCGTGCGCGTTAATATAGGTAATATCATCCATTGCAATCCCTGCGTCCTTTACCGCGTTTTCCATTGCCTTCGCAGCACCCGCGCCGTCCTCTGCCGGCGAGGTAATATGAAACGCATCCGATGAGCAGCCGTAGCCGACCACTTCCGCATAAATCTTAGCCCCCCGCGCCTTCGCGTGCTCAAGCTCCTCCAATACCACGATTGCCGCACCCTCTCCCATGACGAAGCCGCTTCTGTCCTTGTCAAACGGAATCGAGCATCTTGCAGGGTCCTCACTTGCGGACAACGCCGTAAGCGCGGAAAATCCCGCAACGCCAATCGGTGTGATGGAGCTTTCCGTTCCGCCTGCCACCATAATATCCGCATCGCCGTACTGAATGGTTCTGTACGCCTCACCGATAGAATTTGTACCCGTAGTGCACGCTGTTACAACGTTGATACTCTTACCCTTGAGATTAAAGGCAATGCTGACGTTTCCCGCAGCCATATTGGATATCATCAATGGAACGAGAAGCGGCGCAACCTTTGACGGCCCCTTCTCCTCAAGCCTTGTGTGCTCTCTTTCCATCGCCTGCAGACTTCCGATGCCGCTTCCTACCGCACATCCTACCCTGTAGGGGTCTTCCTTCTCCATATCCAGCGCCGCGTCCTCTATCGCTTCTTTTGCCGCGGCTACCGCAAACCGGCAGAACTGTTCCATTCTGCGCGCCGCCTTTTTGTCCATATAAGCAGCCGCGTCAAAATCCTTAACCTCAGCTGCCAGTTTACACTTAAAATCCGTCGTGTCAAAATAGGAAATCCTGTCAAAGCCTGTCTTTCCCTGCTTCACACTGTCCCAAAACGCCTCCACGCTGTTTCCTATCGGGGTAATCGCACCCATTCCGGTCACTACTATTCTTCTTTTCATATTCATACCCTTTCTATCTCACAGTCGGACGGCTAAATCGCCATTCCGCCGTCTACACAGATGACCTGTCCCGTAATATAATCCGAATGATTTCCGGCAAGAAACAGCACTAAGTCCGCTACATCGCCCGTGCTTCCGATTTTCCCCATCGGTATCATTGCACTCAGCTCCTTTTGTGCCTCCGGCGTCATTCCGCTTGTCATATCCGTATCAATAAAGCCCGGAGCCACCGCATTTACATTGACACCGCGGCTTGCAAGCTCGCGTGCAACGCTCTTGGTCAGCCCGATCAGTCCCGCCTTGGAAGCGGAATAATTTGCCTGCCCCGCGTTACCAAGCACGCCGCTCACTGACGTTATATTGATGATTTTCCCGCCTCTCTGCTTGATAAAGCTCCGGGACAGATGCTTTATCATATTAAAGGCGCCCTTCAGATTCGTATCGACAACCGTGTCATAATCCTCCTCGGACATCCGCATGATCAGGTTGTCCCGCGTCACGCCCGCATTGTTTACAAGGATATCCACTCTTTTATATTTCTCAAGGACCGTCTTTACAAGCGTCTCACTCGCGGTAAAATCCGCAACGTTGCACTGCATTGCCTCCGCGCTTCCGCCGTTCTCCGTGATTTCCCGCACGACCTCCTCGGCGCGTTCCTTGGAACCGTTATAATTTACAATAACCGTTGCGCCGTTTCGTGCAAGCGTAAGCGCGATTTCCCTGCCAATTCCTTTTCCCGCTCCCGTTACCAGAGCAATCTTTCCTGTCAACATCCGAGTACCTCCAATGCCGTCTCCAAATCCGCCAGCTTATCTATGTTGACGCATTTCACTTCCTTATTAATTTTCCTCATAAATCCGCTCAGTGTCTTTCCCGGACCGATTTCGACAAAAAGGTCTACACCGTCCGCTATCATCCTCTCAATGCTCTGCTGCCAGCAGACGGAGCTACACACCTGCTTCTCAAGCAGTTCTCTGACCTTATCCGTTCCTGTCACATAGCTCGCGTCCACATTGCAAACATATGGGATTGCCGGTGCCTTTATCTCCACCTGATCCAGTTCTGCGCGGAGCTTTTTCCCCGCGTCACCGAGCAATTCCGAATGAAACGGCCCGCTTACCTTCAATGGAACACAACGCTTTGCACCGGCTGCAGCCATTGCCTCCGCTGCAGCCGCAACTGCCTGCTCCTCGCCGGTTATAACGATCTGCCCGGGGCAGTTATAATTTGCTATCGTGACAATGCCCTCTGTCCGGTTGCAGATTTCAAGGATTTTATCACTGTCAAGACCAAGTATCGCGGTCATCGCGCCGCCTACGGGATACGCCTCCTGCATATAAATGCCGCGCTTCCTAATCAGATGAAACAGGTCTTTAAGCTCCATCACATCCGCTGCAGCCAAGGCTCCATATTCGCCAAGGCTCAGCCCTGCCGTTACATCCGCCTTTGCGCCCTTCGACAAAAGCACCCTCAGAATTGCAACCTCTGTCGCGAGCATTGCAATCTGTGTATATTCCGTAATGTTCAATTTGTCATTCTCGGTAAAGCAAAGCGTCTCCATATCCAGTCCGGTTACTTCTCCGGCGAGTTGATAGACCTGCCTTGCCTCCTCATATGTATCATCGAAATCCTTTCCCATACCGGCGTACTGTGAACCCTGGCCTGGATAAATAAATGCTGTCTTACCCATTTGTTCCTCCATTTCAAGGCATCCCGCGTCTTCTAAGCTTCCTTACGCCAGCAAAGCCGCTGCCTGCTCCATAATCTCGCTGATAATCTCCTTACAGGGCTGCTCCTTCTTGACAAGTCCCGCAATCTGTCCTGCCATAACAGAGCCGTTTACCACGTCGCCCTCTATAACTGCCTTGCGCAGGCTGCCCAACGTCAGCTTCTCCAGCTCCATAAAATCAACGCCTTCCTTTTCCAGACGGAGATATTCCTTGGTCATTTTGTTCCGGATGGTGCGGATGGGATGTCCATGTGACATTCCCGTGACAACCGAATCAATATCCTTCGCCTTGATCAGCATTGCCTTATAATTCTCATGCACAATGGATTCCGTCGCTACCACAAAGCGCGTGCCAATCTGAACGGCCTCCGCACCAAGCATAAACGCCGCCGCAAGCCCTCTGCCGTCCGCAATACCACCCGCCGCTATCACCGGTATGGATACCGCGTCCACAATCTGCGGCACAAGGGTCATGGTGGTTGTGGAGCCGATATGTCCGCCGCTCTCCATTCCCTCCGCGACAACCGCATCCGCGCCGCCTCTTTCCATCAGCTTTGCCATCGCTACGCTTGCAATTACGGGAATGACCTTTATCCCCGCATTCTTCCACATTTCCATATATTTCGCGGGATTTCCCGCGCCGGTCGTCACAACCTTCACGCCCTCATCGACGATAATCTGCGCAATCGCATCCGCCTCCGGATTCATCAACATAAGATTCACGCCGAACGGCTTATCTGTCGCCGCCTTTACGTTCTGTATCTGTTCTTGCACAAACTTAGCAGGCGCGCCGCCTGCCCCGATAATTCCCAATCCGCCGGCCTCGGATACGGCTGCCGCAAGATGATGCTCCGCGACCCATGCCATACCGCCCTGTATAATCGGATATTCAATCCCCAAAATCTCTGTAATTCTTGTTTTCGTAATCTCTGTTTTCATCGAAGCTCCCGTTTCCTAATCCTATTCACAGTCCCCCATGTTGCTACGCGGTATGGGGGACTGACTGTGTTTTTATGCGTTTACACCCTTGGCCTTCATGTACTCAATAACTGAGCCGACGGTGGTAATCTTCTCTAAATCCTCGGAAGGAATTTCTACACCATATTCCTCCTCAAATGCCATTACAAGTTCAAACAAGTCAAGGGAATCTGCCTCCAAATCCTCCTTAAAGCGTGTTTCCTCTGTAATCTCCACGCCATCAAGATTTAACTGCTCCTCGATAATTTCCTTTACTCTCTCTAACATTGTTTTTCTCTTCCTTTCAACCTTATTATTCTTTTTGTTCGCTGGTACTTTGAAAATCAAATATTTTGACTTTCAAAGTTTTTACGTGTTCAGAATACCGCGGTTGGGAAGATTTGTCAATATTATATTTATAAAATTTTTGCAAAAAAGATTATAAAAAGGAAATTGCACTATTGCAGATTACCTGCGAATGTGGTATACTACATCTATTCGCAGATATAGTATATCGGTAGTACATCAGCTTCCCAAGCTGAGGGGGTGGGTTCGACTCCCATTATCTGCTTCAAAAAGCCGTGAACATTGGTGATATCAATGTTTACGGCTTTATTTGATACTATTTTGATACTAATATAATTACTGCTGATAAATTCCTCTATCAAATTTCATTACGTTACCCCCAGTACATCTACGTTGTATCCTTGTCTGCCTAGCTCCGAAAGAATGTCCGATATGGAGAGTCTTGCAAACGTTTCTCCGTCATAATTCAGATTGATGGTCACAGGAATGCTTTCTGTACCAAAATTCATTCCAGACAATTCCTCGCGCACTGCCTGCTTAATGGTGTCAAGCGGTGCTTCAATATTCGTTTTCCCTGCTGGCTGGTCTCCCAATATTGCCATAAACGGATTGCCGCCACGTATTACCGCACCAGACGCAAGCATTGGAACGTCAAGGGATGCTGTTGCAGGAAGTGAAAATCCCACGGCACCGCCGAAGGCTCCACCAAGACCTCCACTTGTCAATCCTGATGCCGCGCTAGATACTCGCCCGAACATTGATATCATGGATTCTATTTTTTGAGTAAGCCATGATATCGCTTCCATTACCCAAGAAACCACTTTTGTCCATGTGTCTTTCAAACCATCTAATAGCCCGTCAACAATAAATCCTCCCATTTTTGCCATAACAGTTGAGGGGGAATGAATACCAAAAGCAGATTTGAAACCATTGATAAAAGGTAAGAATATATTTTCATATACCCAATCTGCAATGTTTGATATTCCATCCAGAATTCCTTTTAATATTCCAGCTACAACATCTCCGCCAGTTTCTTCTATTTTTCCTTCAAAATATTCCTTTGTTCCAAGCACAGATTCGATTATAAAATTTGCTATTGCTTGAGCTAATACATCAACAAGTGCCCACGATGCGCCAAACAACGCGCCTATTGATTCTACAAGTGATGTAATTACACCAATCCAGTCAATCCCTTTTAAAAATTCTAAAACACTTTCCCCGATTGCATGCCAATCAATATTTTCGATGGTAGAGCTTATAAAATCAAAAAACGCTTTGAATGCTTCTCCGACCGTTTCCCCTGTTTTTGACCAATCAATGTTATTCCATGCGTCAGATATCGCTTTTCCGACATTTTCTCCGACTTTCTTCCAATCCACGGTAGTTATAAATGTATAAATGGTATCAACAAAAGTGTTGAAAAAGTTAGAAACCGAATTAGATATGGCTTCCCAGTCTAAATAATCAACAAAAGCGTTTATTGCATCGCCAAGTCCCTTTGCTCCGGTAATAAATGTGTCATATATTAAATTCCAATCTATATTTTGAAAAAAACCGTTTATGCTTTCGGCTATAAACGCGCCGATACCGTCCCAATGCAGGCTGTGTACAAAGGCGTTAAGAAACTCAAACCCTGTGTTTATTCCCTGTGCCAATGTATTTCCAATTGAATATCCAAGCCCTTCAGTTTCCACGGCTCCGTTAATCAACGTAGCAAGGATTGTTCCGATTTTTCTTGCATTCTCTTTTATGGTGTCCCATGGGATACTGTTCAACGCGTCTCTGATTTTTTCGCCTATAAAATTTCCCAAGCTCGTAAAATCAAGGTTTTCTAACATATCCTTGAGCTGGTCAATTATATCTTTGAAGCTTTCAGATATGGGAACCTCCTCAAACATATCCTCGCCGATATCCTCAATACCGCCTCCTGCACCACTGTCAGGTTTTTCCAATACGTCTAAATCATCAAATTTAGCTAACGCGCCCCTAGCCTTGTCTGCTGCTTTAGCCGTTCCGCCAAGAGACTTATTGTAGGCATCCTGCACCTTTTTTGCCTTTGTAAATGTACTTTTACCGCTAAGCATTGCTATAAACTGTGCAACGTAGGTCATAGCGGTAGACAGGGCATTGATAAGGCTGTTAAGCCACGGAATAACCATTTGCACTATAGGCGCAAATGCGGCTGCTATCTGATTTCCTAATGTGGACATGGAATTTTTGACAGACTGAATACTGTCTGCAAAGTTCCCGGAGTAATCCATCAGGTTTTTAAATCCCTGTTGTATTCCGGACCTAATCTTACTAAAAAGTGCATAAAGAGAACGAATACCAAAGCCGTATTTAAGTAT
>CAMWYL010000092.1 GCA_947178465.1 uncultured Lachnospiraceae bacterium
AAAGAATTTGCTGAGCTCGCGCTGCAAATTCTTTACTGAATGATTTACAATGTCTCTTTTTTCTTCTATTTTACAAACGCAAGCCCAGCAGCTTGCGTTTAAAGAATTTGCTGCGCTCGCGCTGCAAATTCTTTCCTGAATGATTTATGTTGTCGCTTTTTTCTTTTGTGGCATAAACGCAAGCTCAGCTAGTTCTTTCTTATATGATTTACATTGTCGCTTTTTTCTTTTATTTTACAAACGCAAACAACGCAGGCGTAAAAGCCTGCGTTGTTCTTATTTGTCCAATATCTTTTTCAGCTCATCCATAAAAGTGTTGATATCCTTAAATTCCCGATAAACCGATGCGAAACGCACATAGGCAACCGCATCAAGCTCCTTAAGCTTACTCATAACGATTTCACCGATTACCTGGCTGGGAATCTCCTTATCCTCTTTATTGAAGATCTCCGTTTCCACGGAATCCACAAGCTGGTTGATTTCATCGGCGCTTACCGGCCGCTTATGGCATGCACGGAACACCCCGCCCTCTATCTTGGAACGGTCGTATGCTTCCCGATTATTATCCTTCTTGATAACGATAAGGGGTATCGTCTCGATCTTCTCATAGGTTGTAAAACGCTTGGTACATTCATCACATACCCGCCTTCTCCGAATCGAATTATTCTCCTCTGCGGGTCTTGAATCAATAACTCTGGTATTCTCATGGCCACAAAAAGGACATTTCATCTCCAACCTCCAAAATCTGATAATTTTTATAATTGTCTTACTATTTTCAGTATAATGGAAGTTTTTGTCTGTGTCAACCGTCATATGTCCACTAATATGATGTCCGGCCCGATTTGCCGTATGCATTGAAACGGAATGACAATTACGGAATCATCCGTCAGCATCCCCCAAAGCCCCTTACATCCCGGAACCATGATTTTGCAGATACAGCCTTTGCATTCGTCAAACTCCATATTGCAGACGTGCCCAAGCCGTTTACAGTCCTTAATGCTGATAACTTCTTTCTTCTTAAAATCCGAGTATAACAAAAAACTCCCCCCGCGCAAAGACACTTAATATATTATATGTCTCTGTGCAGGAGAAGTGCATTACTCATGTTAAATCAGTTTGCGGACAGCCGCACGTCAGTCACATCAACGACCTCATCTGCGGATCTTGCCAGCAGGATCATATAATCGCCCGCATCCACCTTGAAGCGTCCCTCCGCCTCGTCATAATAGGAGAAGGCCTCCGCGCCCAGCTCCAGCGTGAGCTGCTTCGTCTCGCCCGCATCCAGATATATCTTCTCAAAGGCACGCAGCTCCTTGGCCGCCTTCTTCACCTTCGGGAACTTATCCGCAATATAAATCTGTGCGACCTCCGCACCGGCTCTGTCTCCGATATTGGAGATACTAAAGCATATCTCCACCCGCTTGTTTTCAGCCGTATCCTCAAGCACTCTCGCGGAAAGGCCCGACAGGATAAAGTCCGTATAGGAAAGACCATAGCCAAAAGGAAATGCCGTCTTTACATCATAGGTATCATAGTACCGGTAGCCTACAAAAATATCCTCACCGTATGTTACGCTGTCACCGCCCGGGAACTCACCCAGCACCACCGCCGAACAGTCACTCTCGGTAACAGGAAAGGTTTCCGGCAGCCGCCCCGACGGATTCACGAGACCGAATACCACCTCCGCAAGCGCATAGCCACCTTCCATACCGGCATACCAGCTGTAGCAGAGCGTATCCGCCTTATCAACCCACGCGCTCATATCTACCGGTGACCCTGCCTGAATTATGACAATTGTGTCAGGTCTGACCGCAAGCAGCTCGGAAATCAATCTGTCCTGCTCATAGGGGAGCTTCATATCCGCCCTGTCTTGTCCCTCGGTATCATAGTCATGCGTAAGACCTCCGACATAGATTACCGCGTCCGCGTCCTTAGCCGCCTCCAGTGCCTCTTTCATACACTGCTCATTCTTTTCCTTCCGGTATGCGCGCTTCTTCTCTTCCTCCGCCTTTTTATCGGCTTCCGCCTTCGCATGCTCCGGTTTATCCTGATTCAGACTGTCTGCCTGTCCGTTTCCACTATCCGACGTATCCGCCCATATATTCCCAATATCGTCATTAAAGTATCCTGTTTTATAAGTAATCTCCGTATTCCCGCCAAGCACCATATAGAAGCCCATAAGCGGTGTCAGCTCATACAATGCCTTTATTTCCGCACTTCCGCCACCGGGAGCCTGCATCCGATTCGCATTGTCTCCTATCACCAGAAGCTTCTTTACCTTCTTTGCATCCAACGGAAGGATACTCTTATCATTCTTGAGCAACACCACGGATTCACGCGCGGTTTGACGAATCGCCTCCTTGTCGCGAATGTCATTGTAGGTACCGGCATATCTCTCTCCGTCAAGCATATGCAGCGCATTCATCACATGAAGAATGTGGCGAACCTTTTCGTCGATTTTTGCAAGCGCCGCTTCCCTGTCAACCGTTCCTTCCTCAATCAGCTTTATCAGCGGATCCGCAAGGAAATACTCATTGAAATTATTGGTGACGGACATCTCCATATCCAGCCCGTTTGTCAGCGCTTCCTCCGTGTCATGGACACCGCCCCAATCGGAAACGGTAATTCCCTCAAAGCCCCACTCCTCGCGCAAAATATGATTCAGCAAATAGTCGTTATGGCAGCAATGCTGCCCGCGAAGCTTATTATAGGCGCCCATAATGCCCTTCGCCTTTCCCTTCTTAATGGCAGCCTCAAACGCAGGCAGATAAATCTCCCGCAACGCCCGTTCGCTGACCTCCACATTCACATCAAGACGTCTTGTTTCCTGATTGTTCAGCGCAAAATGCTTCACACAGGAGGACACATCATTCTCCTCAATGCCCTTTATCAACGGAACCACCATCTCTGCCGCAAGATAAGGGTCCTCACCCATATACTCAAAGCTCCTGCCACACAGAGGGGTTCGCATGATATTGATTCCGGGTGCCAGAATCATATCCTTCCCGCGGCCTCTTGTCTCCTTCCCGAGAATTTTTCCGGTCTCATAGGCCAGTTCCCGATTCCATGTCGCAGCCAGCGCAGTATTGCTCGGCAGATAAGATACGGTATCATAAGAAAGCCCGATATCGGACCATGTATCCTTCTTAAATTCCTTGCGCACGCCCATCGGTCCGTCCGAAGTCCTAAAGGGCGGAATCCCAAGACGTTCTACTCCCTTCGTCGCAAAGAGCTCATTGCCATGTATCATATCTGCCTTTTCCTGCAGTGTCAGCTCCTGAATCAATTCCTCAATTCTTTCATTTGTCATGCCAATCCCCCTACCTTTCCGCTCATCTCAAGCATCTGTTATTTCCCGTTCTTCCCCTCTGAAGCAGTCTTCCTTTGCAGCCGCAGCCGTATCACCAAATTCAGGACTACCGCAAAGATAAACATAACAATACCCAGAAGCTGTGAGACAGCAATCCCTGTTCCCGGTATCAATAAACGGTCGGTACGAATACCTTCTATGATAAATCTTCCGATTCCATATCCGCCAAGATACATCAGACACATCTGCCCATGATACTTTTTCCGCTTCCAATACCAGAGCATTCCTATCAGAAGCGCCAAGTTCCACACGCCCTCATACAGAAAGGTCGGATGCACTTGAATAAAATTCACATTGCCCATCGCCGCCATTCCCTCCAAATGGGAGGACGCAATATCCCACGGCCTTACCGTGTCTACCGGCAGCCGCATCGCAAACAGTGAATCCGTGTACCTGCCAAAGACCTCACGATTAAAGAAGTTCCCCCATCTTCCTATAATCTGTCCCAGGACAAGCCCATAAACGCCGCAGTCGCCAATCTGATACGGTGAGAGCTTCTTTATCCCACAATAGATAAACAGAGTCGCAAAAGCGCCGATGACCGCGCCATAGATTGCCATACCACCCATGCGGGTATTGAAAATACTTAAGAGATTATCCTTATATAAATCCCATGAAAAAGCGACATAGTACAGCCGTGCTCCGATTATCGAAAAAATAATCGCATAAATCGCGAAATCCCATATGATATCGGGATCCATCTTCTCCTTTTTGGAAATGTACACCGCCATCAGTATCCCAAGTACAACGCCGATGCTGATAACCACCCCATATAATGCGATTTCAAAGCCAAATACGGAAAAGGACTTCGGTATATTCTCAAGATATAGTCCCAAATGCGGAAAAGCGATATCCTTCGCACCCATTGTATCAGGCATAATTAACCTCCATTTGACCACAATTCCCTGTCATAATTAACTTTTGTTCTATACATTGAACCGGAAGAGGATGACATCCCCGTCCTGAACCACATATTCCTTGCCCTCCAGACCGACGAGTCCCTTATCTCTTGCCGCCGCAAGAGAACCGTTTTCAAGCAGGTCCTTATAGTTAACCACCTCTGCACGGATAAAGCCGCGCTCAAAATCGGTGTGGATTTTGCCTGCCGCCTGCGGCGCCTTTGTTCCAACCTTTATCGTCCATGCACGGCACTCATCCTCTCCTGCCGTGAGAAAGCTGATCAGCCCCAGCAAACGGTAGCTTGCCGCAATCAGTTTATCCAATCCGGACTCCTTTAAGCCTAAGTCTTCGAGGAACATTGCCTTCTCTTCCTCATCAAGCTCCGCGATTTCCTGCTCAATCTGTGCGCAGATAACGAATACCTCCGAACCCTCGCCTGCCGCATATTCCCGAACCGCCTGAACACCGGCATTGGAGGCGGCATCATCCGCAAGCTCCTCCTCCGACACATTTGCCGCAAAAATGACAGGCTTGTCAGTCAGCAGATTATAACCGCTTCTCCAGAGAAGCTCCTCCTCATCCTCGGTAATGAAGCTCTTTGCCGGCTTCCCCTCCTCCAGATGCGCCTTAAGCCGCTCCGCAAGCGCAAGCTCCTTCGCCTGTGTCTTGTCGTTTTTAGCGCCACGCGATACCTTTGCAATCCGGCGCTCCAATATTTCAATATCCGAAAAAATAAGCTCCAGATTGATTGTCTCAATGTCTCTGAGCGGGTTAATGCTCCCATCCACATGCACAATGTTTGTATCCTGAAAGCATCGCACCACATGTACCACCGCATCCACCTCGCGGATGTTTGCAAGGAATTGATTCCCTAATCCCTCTCCCTTGGAGGCGCCCTTTACCAGTCCCGCAATGTCAACAAACTCAATGACCGCCGGCGTGACCTTTTTGGTGTGGTAAAGCTCCCCGAGCAGCTTAATGCGCTCATCAGGCACTGCCACCACGCCCACATTCGGGTCAATCGTGCAGAACGGATAGTTCGCCGATTCCGCTCCCGCCTTTGTCAGTGAATTGAATAATGTACTTTTTCCTACATTCGGAAGTCCTACGATTCCCAGTTTCATTTTTTTATCTCCTTTATCTCAAAGTCCTTAATTTCTTAGGTTTTGACGCTGTTGCCAGTGTTCAACTACGCCAATTACACAAGCTATACTACATTTAGCTTTTTTCAATTTTCTCGACTTCTTTTTCTTCTCATCATCTGTTACGTGAACATATAAATTCATCATGATGTTAATATTGGAATGACCAAGAAGCATTTGTAATGTTTTAGGGCGCATACCTGCTTCAATACAACGTGTTGCATAGGTATGTCTGAGGGTGTGCATTGAAAACCGCTTAATCCCCGCCTTGTCAGCCAATTTGAATAAAGAAGTGTCATAAGCTGAGTTCTTGGTTGGCTCTCCCTTCCGGCACAAAAATACACAATCAGCAAAATCCTTGCTTACTATTTTCAAGGTTTTCACTTTTTCTTTCTGTGCCAACAAAATCCTCCTGCATTCCTGCGTTATAGGAATATCTCTGTATCCGCTTTTGCTTTTAGGGGGTCCGATTCGCCACTCTCCTGTCGAATGACGGTACTCCATACTTTTTGTTCCTCAACTGACAAAACCCTTTTTTCTTTTGCCTTTCTTCCCGGTGGAACTTTTACTGATTTCTTTACCGGAATTCTACCTAATATATCATTTTCCACTGCCGTCTCAAATAAAATGTACATGGTAATCCTGCACTGATACACCGTACTCTCTGCATATTCGGGTGTCATTTTATTCAAAATATCCTGACAATGAATAGATTTCACTTCCGAAAGAAGCATTTTGCCAATATGCTCTTTAATATTCCGTTCAAAACGCTCTTTATAATTTCTCTGCGTGTTTAGTCTGATCGTATCGCCTTTTATATCAATAATAAAATAATCAAACCAAGCCTCAACGGTCATATTCTCGCCTGCGGACAAATCCGAATGTGAATCAACAAATCGTGCATCGGCTATCCATTGACGGCATTCTTGCAGCTTCTTAAAATACTTTTCTTTTCGTTTCCCCAACTTATTTGTATACCCGGCTGAATACAGTCCGTCTTGACATTGATATATCCCTACACCTAAATCACGACCTTTCAAGTCTTTTCCCATATATACGCCTCCTTCTATTACCAGAAAAAAGCCCAATACAGCAATATATATAGTACCATATTCAGGCTCATATGTCCATATTTTGTTCTGTGCGATTTTGCACAGATCAGAGTGTTCAGATGTTCTATATCTCAATTTCCTTTTCCAAAAACTGCTCAAATGCCTTTCTCTTTATCATCTTACGTTTTCCAACATAAAATACAAATGGACATCGGGGATCATTCGTTAAATTCCTCAACTTGTTCAAACCTATTCCACTAAACGCATTTGCCTCAATAATTGTCAGCAATACCTTTTCAGATATTTTAACTTCACATTCATTCTTTTCCATTCTGCACCTCCGCTATTTCATAAAACTTTTTTATTTCATGGCTTATCTGCCAATCAAAAAGTACAATCTATTACTCTATCTGATTGAAAGATAAACAAAAGACTTTTTTTAAAGAATCCGCACAAGTGGCAGATCATTGCTCTGCCCACATCAATCTTGCACCGTCATTCAAATTGACCGGATCACAACCATCTTGCAGCCCGGAAGTATCATTATCAAAGATACGTCTCATTGCCTCATGTAACTGGTACACTTTTTGCCAGACCTTTATCGCTCACTGCCTTAACTTCAATATCAGATTTCAATATTGCTAAATTTGTCCAAAATTTGCACGTTTGTGTCCTTTCACTCTTGCCTCCTTAAACACACAAAAAGGACAGCCCGGACTTTTCCCATAAGTCTGTGACTGCCCTTGCGCTGTGTTAATGAAAAATAATTCAGAATCCCTTGAAAACATCTGCAAACAGTTGGGAAGAATTGCAAGATCATATGCGGGATTTATGTATTCAGTTTTTGATATGCCTGTCCTAAAGTTTCAACTTATAAGCCCCATGGCGATCCGAGAAGCAATTCGCCGTTTTCTCTGACCACCCAAACAAAGTCCGCCATGCCGTATCGCAATATGATATGAAAACCGAAAACGAACGCTCCGATTTGTTCCTCTTTTATTTTGTAAAACTTTTCTTTTTTGTTGAACTGCGCGGCGTATCCTAAATCAAGAAGAATTTCCATCACCTCATCGCGCTCGACATATTCCAGCCGTTCATTCGACGGCGTTCTCTCGTCGCCGAACCGAGCGGACAATTCTTCATACCGCCTGATGAAGTCGATTTTTTCCAGAGCGTTTTTAATTTTAAAATGAAGTTCTTCCATTTCTCCTCCTCAAATATTCTTTACCGTTCTCCGCTTATCTCCCAATTCTCCATATATGTCCCGTTCTACCTGCCGCCTTATTTCATCTAATGTTTTCAGCCAATTGTCCAAAATTTTTATAGAAATTATTTCACTTATTGTCAGGAGTGTATACGATTATTTTGCCGTTCTTCCATCCACATGGCCAGCCGCCGAGTTTGTATGCCTTAAACAAACTCTCAAAAAATGCATTTTCCCTTCCGCAGATAAATCTGCTTTGTACACACAATTCTATCTCGCTGCGTATCTCTTCTTTTGCGTCGTAATCTTTTATCGTGAACTCAATGTCATACAACTCAGGAATTTTTATGTGATGTACTATTTTACTTAATTCCGCATAGTTATCATGCTCATAAATTATCCCCCACAGCTCTGCCGCATTTTCTTCCAAGATACCAGACCACGGTTCTCCTTCTAATTCTCCATACTCATACTCCCTGAGAAATGCGTTATCGTATGCTTCTTCATAGTCATGTATCATCTCATACTCTTCTTCATTTATCTCGACCGCTTCGTTAAAAAACCGCATGTTCTTAATCTCTTTTCTTGTTTCCTCTAATAATTCATAATGAAAATCCATATCTTTTCCTTCGCAATTCTTAATTTTCCTTTTTAATTCTTTGTTTTACTTAACTGCTCATTATATTCTGCTTGTCCCATTCTCTGACAAACTTGAATCCCCCATGCTACATTATAAATTTATCGGTAATCACTGATTTTGGCGCTCTCCTCCGGTGAGAACAAATATTCGTTTTGATACTGCATCCGTAACTCAGGAAGCGGCACATCCTCCAAAGCAGTGCGCATATCCTGTTGGAGCAGAGAGATCACTCGGGCAAAAGTGGGCGTGTTGTATGTCTCTTTCTCCCTGCGCTCCCATTCTGAAGCGTAGTAACCATTAGAATCATTTTTATAAACAGATTCAAAAAAGTCTATCATGGTGTCCCCAATATCCCCATCAATAACACCCTCCACAGCGTCCCAAGTAAAGTCTTGGGCAACAGCCTCCTCCGGCACAGTACACAAATTGTAAAGGAACACATTATAGGACCTTGCTTCCCACTTGTAAAAATGTTTCAGATAAAAGGCTTTGCTTTCTGAATCCTCGTTCAGCCCGCCATCATCCCCGGCCCAAATTTCCAGAGTAGCGTCAGAAAAGCTTTGTTGGAATCGGGTAAAGACATCGAGAGAACATTTTCCCTCTTGAAAATCCCACAGCAATTCTATCGCAGTTCCCAATATCTCTGGAGTGGGCTCGTTGGGAGCCATGTACTTGTAGGAGTTCCACCAGCGAGTAAAAATCAAAGTATGAGCCAGAAGCTCAACAGGGAAAGTCTTCTCCTGAAAACTTATCTTCATTGCATCCCGCAGGTCATCCATAAATTCCATTTTTTCATCTGCACTCAGGGCAGAAAAGTCAATTTCATATATAGTTTTCACACTAACCCCTCCATTCTTTTACAATGCATACTCAAAACAATGCTGTTTCATGTCCATATAATTTAATCCAGCCAGCAACAAAGCTGTTTCAACCGCACGAGGTCGTCGATGCCTTCCAGGGAGGCAAATCGGGTCTCTACCACTTCCCATACCCGCAGCCGGGACATCGTTCTTAGGAAAGTCATATCCTGATATTCCGCTCCCTGAGTCCGAAGCACTTCCAGTCCGGTAAACAGTCCAATATCCTGCCGGATGCTTCGCCCTACTTTCTCCCACCACGCATCCCATACATCTTCATCATCATATTCCTCTCTGTATCTTTCACACAAGATGGTTTTCTCAAAAGATTTCCACTTTTTCTCAGTATCTTCCCAATCTTCCCCATCCTCTTCCGATTCCTCATATTCCTCTTCATATTTACGCCAAAAGTCAAAAGTCGAAAGCTGAAAAGAGCGCTCCCGTGTATCCGAATCTATGTCCTCGCGGGGATTTTCCTTCACATAATCTATGTAATGTTTGATGAATCTGCCGGTTTTGGTGGCGCCATCGGGACCCTGTACCCACTCGTCGCCGCCGTCTGTGTCATAGAAAGGGTCCGGAGGCGTTGATGTACTCATTTCTATTATGTAGTTGTTAGTAAATTCGTCGCCGATACGCAGATACTTAATTTTCTCCATGTCACTTTCATAAATATCCTCTTTTCCCAGCAGCTTTTTTACTGCATCCCCAATCCACTTCTGTGTAAATTCGACCTTTTTCTCATCTTTCATTTCTTTTCCTCCTCATTTTTATCTTTACAGTTTGCGAACTCACTTACATACGAAAAAAATCCTTCTTCCAAATCTCCTCTGTCTTCCAAATATTCCAAAACCGTACCGATATCCGACTCCCAACAATCGTCTTCATCTTCCAACAGTCCGCCGTCATTCTGCCCCATTCTTCTTAAAAAAATAAAGATAGGCAGCCGGAATCGTATAGTGGTATTCCGCCAAAATATCCTGTAACTGCTGAATCTGTTCTTCCGTTGCAGGCACGCAGCGTTTTACCCCTGTCTCTTATAGACAGCTCCGAGCCCACGAGA
>CAMWYL010000093.1 GCA_947178465.1 uncultured Lachnospiraceae bacterium
TCTCCAAAGCGTATCGAGGAAAGCGGATATGGTTATGTTCACCCTTGTCCACAATGTCGTATCGTTGGGTTCAAATACCACCCAGTTCGTGTTTGCCCGGATGCTCTCCTCCACATAGATAAAAAGCCTTCTGACGTTGACATACTTATATGCGCTGTTGCTGCTTGCGGTTCTTGCGCCCCACACGCGGATGCCTTGTCCCGGAAGATTTCGTATCAGGTTGACGCCTGCCGGACTTAAGATGTCCTGCTCGCCTTTGTTATAATTAATACTGAGTCCCGAACACATTACAGGCTCGTTTGCCGGCGCCTTATGTACGCCCCTTGCGATATCCGTCCGCGCATATATGCCCATAACGCTGCCGGATGGCGGGAAGAAGCCTGACTTCTGTGTCGAACGGTCAAAGGTTTGTATCCAGGGATGATACATTGCCGCATACGTGCTGTCAATCATCTCACGGTATTCAATCAGTTCCTTGGTCTTTACACAGTCAGAAGGCATATCCAGCACCGCAAAACGGTTTTTCATATTCTCACAGTGGGATACGAGCGATACGATGACATCCGGCATCGTGATTCCCGGAACCGCCATCATGCTGACCTGGTCATTCTCAATAAATGCCTGGATTCCGGTTCTTTTCCCCGGTCCGTTGTCCGTACCGATAAATGTCCCCGCCGTAACCGCCTTGATGTTTCCGTCGCTTCCGCCTGCCAGAATCACGGTTCCTGATGTTTTTCCTTCCCCGAAAAGCGCCTCTACCGGATTCATAATCTCGCTCATGGGCTCTACGCTGATACTCACTAACCCGCTTTTTTTCATTTTACTTTCAATATAGCTTGGCGAAACCACGTTGAAGCTGAGTCCCGTGTAATTCTCTACTTCCTCTCCATACTTTACCTGGATATCCGTCTCCACAAGATATAGGACTTTCTTCGGCACAAGGTCCTTATCCGTCGGGTCCTTAGTAAACGGCTCCTCAAACGTAATATGGTCGTCAAATATGGAAGCGATACGGTTATATTCCTCCTCAAATACCACGATATCGCCTTCGAGCAGTCCCTCCGCGCTCTTTGCCCTGTAAGTGTTTTCCTCCAGCTTTTCTACCAGCTGCAGCTTTTTCCTGGTGGAAGAGTTCGCGGTCAACTGTATGCGGTTTCCCCATATACCTTCGTTTGCGGCATCCGCATGCATGATGCCGATGTCCGCACCCGCTGTCGCCGCACCCGGCGCAATCACTCTTGCCACATAGCAGCGCGTTCCGCCATTTGCGAAAAACTGCTCCACGCACCCTGCCAGATAACGGTATTCCCCATGTGTAAATTCACTTAAATATCCTCCAAATTCACGCAGGAAACCCGTGAAATTGGTAATCAGCGAAGGCGTCCCCTTTGCAGCTCCCTTTACTGCCATGCCTACAAACCCGGCAGTGCTTGTCCCCACTCCCTCTATGGAACGCGGGGAATTATCATACTCCTCAACGTATACTCCCGGTGATAAATATTCTGCCATCTTTTTCTCCTTTCATTTTCTCATTTAAATCAATACTGTCTTTTGACCTGCATTTATGATACTCAGTGTACCGCCATAACTGCACACAGCTGTCGCCTCGCTGGTCAGGCAGGGCTTGCCGCCGGCTATGCATTTGGGCTGAACGGCAGTCCATGTCCCCGCTATGGCAGGAACACAAGGCTGCGGAGTAAGTACCCCCAGCGCTGCCGCGGTGGCGGCTGCCACCTGCGGATTTGCAAGAGAGGAACACATTCCACAAGTCGGAATGTTCGCCACTGATGTATCCGCTATGGTTGCCACAGGCTTTCCTTCCGCCAAAAGCGTACTCTGTGACGTTACCACAAGATTCGCCGGCGTTGTACCAAACGGACATAAAATCATTGCCCCCGCAACCACTGCAACTCCCATTAATATCCTCCTTTCTCAAGTAGTTCGGAAAGAATATCCTGTGATTTTTCAATCACTTTATCATTCACAAGCACAGAGTAATTCGTCCCTGAAATGTCATAGACAACACAGTCAAACTGCTTCTGTACAAAGGAACCCGGTATAAATAACTGTTCTGAAAAGTCCGCCGTTTTATCCATCGACAGCTTTTCATCCTTTTCAGTCTCTGCATATCTTTCATACGCCGTAAACTTGTAAAAGGTCCTGCCTTTTGACATGATCGCGGTTTTCCGCGTTTCATTCCATACATACCGATAGCCCAAGTAATCCGCAAGCACCTCCACAGGCGCATAAGACTCTCCCTGCTTCTTCATTCTCTGAAATACGGGAAGCCCGGGACACTGCTCTGCAGCAGCCGCAAACCCTCTCGCAAATGCCTCCATCGAATCATCCGTCCCCGGTTCCCCGTTAAGGTCCCCAAGTGCCAGCAGTGCCGCCAAAACATCCTCCGGCGCCGCTTCTTCCAGGCTTTCCGACGATATGGAACCATCCGTATTCAGCAGCCCGTCCACTCCCAGAGCGTCCGCGATGACATTTTCCGCATTTTCAGGCAGTATCCCGCCTGCGGTTCCCGTGCGGACGGCGCTCTCGGAAATGGCGGTTTCTATTTCTTCCTGAAGGCCGGCATACGCATTGACGTCCTCAAGCTCTGATTTCGCAAGCAGCTTTGTATAGACTTCCTTCATTGCTTCCATCGCAAGCGGCGAACCGTCCTCCAGCATCGAGGACAACAGCTCAATGTGGTCCGCCAGCCGCTCCATCGCAGCATTACTTGTATCTCCGTCTGCCAACAGTTCAAGGATTTCATTCTTACTCTCTATGATATTCGCCGCCCGGCTGCTGTCGGAGATTTCTGCCCCTCCTGCCGCCAATTCCGCCTCAAGCCTGCTGATTTCCGTCTGAAGACTCGTATTCTCCGGGTTTTGTGCCAGCTGCCGCTCAAGCTCCGACTTTTGTGCCATCAGTTCCTGCAGGTTCTCTGACTGAACCCTCTCCAGCGCCGCAATCTGCTCATCGACGACCGCAATCATCGCGTCAATCCTCTTTGCCGTGTCAAGATCGAGGGAATCCAACGCCGCCAGCTTCTGTTGCTGCAAATCCGCCTTCTGCTCATACAGGCTTTCTTCTTCCTTCTGAGCGCTGCCTGTCTGTTTTATGCCGGCAAGCAGGTTGTTCAGCCACTGCACGTATTCTGAGACGGAACTTTGATACTGCTCGAAATAATCGTCCTGTTTGACCGCCGACTTAAATTTTGCCGCGTCCTGTATCCTCTGCAGGATGTAGTCCTGCGTCTCTTTACCGGCCATGTCCGGGATGCTCTCCCTGCGGTCAACGGTCGCCTGTATCAGAAATTCCAGTTCCCCCCGCGCCACATTTGCGCCGGCAATATCCGCCTTCATCCGATTCTCTCTCGCCGCATGAGACACATTCTGCGATACCAGCATCTCATACTCCGCGGTCGTTCCCACAGAAAGCTCTGTTTTATACCTGACATCCGCGCTCTCCGTCAATTCCTCCAGCAGCTTTAATTCCTCCGCCGCATCGACAATCCTGCCGCTGTTGATATTGCCAAGATATTGCAGCTGCAGATTCTGCCCGTCACACTCGTAGAAATCACTGATTTCCGCATTTGATATCATATCCATACAAAGCATGTACTCTTTCTCCGACACCACCGTATCCTGCGCGGAAAGCATATTGCCTTCCGCTTCCGCCAGGCTTTCCGCCAGTGCGTACTGACTGTCGCCGATTGCCGACAAAAGCGTGTCATCCGTCTGCATATCATCATTATCATCACCGCCATTCGCATCCGCCACGTTGTTCAACAGACCGTCAAGCGCATTACTGACGATTGTAAACGCTTGGACTTTTCTGGCATTACTGATCTTCTCCATAACCTTCAACGTTGTCTCGAGATACTTGGAATCCGCACCGTTTTCGGCCAGTTCATTATAGTAATTCTGCAATGCCAGAAGCTGTACGTCACTTTGCCACGTTTCGTCCGTCCGGACATTCGTTGCAAAAAAATTACGAATCAATCTTATGTTGCGCTTGTCGGTACTTGTCTTACTTCCCGATTCCCTCATGATGTCATACTGCATTTTCAAAGCTTCCAGCTCCGGCAGGTTCTCCAGATCATACACGGATGTAATATCAAAAATACAGACCGGCTGCAATGTCCGCAGATCATAAGTGATGCCGTCCGATCTTGTATGGTGTGTCAGATACAGGCTGTTTATCTCATTCATGTCAGCCACGCTTCCCCCCGCGGTGATATCACTGATGGAACCCGCATCGGTAATATCCATCCACATCCCGCCGGCAAGCTCCGATTTATAGTAGATTCTGTCCTGTCCGGAATCGGATGCTGACTGCATGGCAATCTCATAGATTTGTTCATTTAACGAATGCAGATAAATCAGGTGTGTGCCAATCAGTAAGGTCGAATCTTCTATCGTTGAAAGATCCAACTGCACCGCCTTGTTCTGATCAAACAATGCCATTGCGACATTCTTTCCAAAGCACAATATCAGTACAAGCGTGAGCGCCACAGCAATCTTTATCTTATGCTTTCTCTTCATACAGCCCCTCCTTTCCCGCTTTGTCCGTAACAGTTCCTCACTGCTCTACCACAATACGCGCGATTCCTGTCTCAAAGTTCCCCCTGTACAGCAGGTTCTCCGACGAATCATAAAACACAGCCACAATATCCGAGAAATCACCCACCAGCAGGGAAAGATACGAAAACGGTTCATTGATGCCAATCAGCGCATCCCCGGAGATACAGTTCCCGTTCCTGTCCTCAAGACGGTAATACGCAATGGGCTCTGTGCTCTCCTTCGTAATCGTAAGCGTTGCCCTATTGGTACGGTTGTCCATCTCATAGCTGTATACCGCTACCGTTTTGGTCCGGGTGTCCCGGACAAGCGTATAGCCTCCCGTTATTTCCAATACGTCCTGCCAGACGGACGGGTCTATCTCACACACCTCCACCAATTCATCGTCATTGTACAGCCGGAGTGTCACGCTCTCCGTATAATCCAAATCCAGTCCCAGATGTTCCAAATATTTTGTCGTCTCTGTCCTGTCGCCGATTTTTTCCCCATTCACATACAATTCAAAGTGCGTAATGTCAATCGAATAATCCTCCGGTATGCTGACACCCAGCCGGAACAGATTGTCCTGCACCGCATACTCAATATAATAATAGGCAGTGCCTTTCACCTCATCCGCCAGATAGCTGTTGCCGCCCTGTGCCGCCGTCATATTGATATCCGTACCCTCAAGGTAAGCGGTAATACCGCCACAGGTCAGCCTGTCGTAGGCATACAGCAGCTTGCTGTATTCGCCCAGAAGCTCCAGTCTCTCAAGCTGCTGTTCCTCATATTCCTCCTGAATATCCGACAGTTCCTCATAGGTCATGCTCCCGACTCGATTGAGCCGTGTGCCTTTATCCAAATCTTCCGCAATCTCATCAAACGCACGCACCGCGTCCGTATACGCAATTTGCGCTGTCTTGAGTGTCTCAAAATCATCGCGCACCCGCTGTTCCAGTTCCTCACGGGCAGACTTCTGTTCCCTCACCGCATCCGCGTACTCAAGTGCTTCCGTATACAGCACATAGGGGTCATCCTCAACATAGCGCGAACCGTCCACGGCTCCCTTAAACCATTCCTTTGGAAACCGTATAAACAGAATTCTGTACTTTCCCTCCCAAGGCGAGTCAATATCCTTAAGCATCTGATTATATGCCTTCTTAAACGCCGAGCTGTTAATCTTCTCCCCATTCAGCGCCTGCTGCAGGAACGGCTGTATGGAATTCAGCCTCCTGCCGTATTTCTTCTCCATCATGCTTCTGACCAGATTGAAGCTGCTGAGCGCTAACTGTGTCTCCAGCTTAATGTCATAATATTCATGGTCATTCTCGAGTGTATATTGAACCAACTGCTCTAAAATATTCCTTGGTATATCCGCATCCACAAGCGGTTCCAGGAATACATAACCGGATGTCACATCCAAATTGATCAGTTTTGAGAGCCGTTTTTTTTCGTTCTCAAAGGTCCTCATCTGCAGTGCCAGCTCCGTTGTCAGCCTGCTTACCTTCTGTTCCATTTTGTCAATGTCAGCCTGTTTCGCTTCCCCCAATGCCAGCTGCATCCTGCCTCTCCGGAGCGTATCCTGCGCCGCCGTAAGGCATTCCTCATAGAAAGCAATCTTCTCCTGACATATGTATGTCTCCACAAAGACTTGGGTTACTTCTTCGCGGCTGGCGATTTTCTCATCCTCAAGCTGATGATTCAGCTCTCGAATCACACAGTTAATCTGCAGCGGCTTATACTGCCACTCATACTCGTCCGCCAGCGTAGGCTTTTCCGGGAACTTAAAGGACAGCAACGGCGTCCATCGAAACGTTGACATATTCTTTTTTTTCATCCGGATGGATTTTACGGCAGTGGCATACTTAATCTCCTGCAGCTCGATTTTATTCAGGACTTTCGCATATGCCTCCGAATTGACAATCGCCAATCTCTGCGCTTCTTCAAGCGACAATCGTTTATCCGCTGCCTCCACCTGAACGGGCGGCGTCAGAAAAACAGCATGAAGCAATACCGCTGCCAACAGCAGCCATGTGATAAATCTTCTGTTCATGACGCATCCCTCCTTTGTCACTTCGTTTCTATCGTTCCATCCTGTAAAAATCAAATCCCCCGTCCTTATCGCGGCAGAAAAAGGTATAGATGATTCCGTCCTTCTCGTACACATAGATATAGGCCTGATAATCTTCGTCAAACGCGGTCACTTCCGTCACGTCATCATAAACCGCTGTCTCCCTGTACCCTGCTTTCCCATACAGAACGCTTTCCCCTCTGAGTTCACAGGTCTTGTTCAATGCAATCTGATCTTCCGGTTCCAGCCGGGTATTGCCCTCGTAGACCGGTTCCCCCAGATGTTCCCTGACCTGCGGTATGTCCGCTGTCTCCTTCCCGCCCAGACAGACCTGTGACTGCAGGATATATATCCCCTGCACGATAACTTCCTCATCCAGCGTATTTCCAGCATCTTCCCCAAAATAGATGGCGTCAATATCCTTCATGTATACTTCAAAGATATCGCCGGCAGTGAAGATTTCCCGCACCCCCGTATACATTTGAGATATTTCCGTGGTTTTCTTCCCGATCAGCTCCTGATACACGATTCTGTCTTCCTGAAAACGCCCTCTGTATATCGGATTCTGAAAGGCGTCATACAGTATTCCCTCTCCCGACATATGCCCCAGATGAAAACTGCCCTCATACCACAAAGCCGCATTATCACCATACAGCTTTCCTTCGCCTTCATATAAGTTATCTTTAAAGGTCCCCTCATATTTCAATTGCGAATTCTCATAATATTTCCCCGTGCCATTGTAAGCGTTTGCGTCAAACTCCCCCTCATAGACGATATCGCCCTGACGTCCGTATAAAGTTCCCCTGCCCTTTACAACTCCGTCCTCCACGTCGCCGATATATGCCGTATAACCGGATTTCCCTAAAATCTGCGCTTTTCCGGTCGTAAATTTCAGCATAACGGAATTATATTTGTAAGCCTTATACGGATACGCATTCTCCGTTTTATTCGGCTTTGAGTTCCATAAAAAGGCTATGCACAGAATACTGATGACTACCACTGCCGCCATGGCAAGCCGCCTGCTGACAAGCCACCCCGAGAAAGAATAGTAATCCTTCTCATCCCGCGGTCTGATATCCAGAAGCCGGAAAAAAAAGTTCCTGATGCGCACCAAAAGCTTATTCTTGATAAAGCTCTTATTGGTCAACAGCTTCAGCTTATTCAGAATGGGCATTAATTTCGCCTTAATCGTGGTAATCAGAATTTCCACAATATTCAACGCAGTTCCTCCCTTCCAAACAACTCATATCTCTTGTCAGCCGTATCCCCTTCGTTGAACATCTCGTCACATGCAAGCACATACCACTCGGAAATCCCATCATCAGGGCACTCCTTCAGCACATCCGCAAAAGCGTTTCTTGCCAGATACAGGTCATTGCTGTAGAACAGCTCCAACGCCTCTTCAAAGCGTTCCCTGCTTCTTATCCTGGCAAGCTTCTGTGATTGCGGATACGCATCCATAATCTCATACAGACGGAACACATCCTTCCGGTCGGAAGACGCCACATATCCGATATAACGTCCCTCAACCCGGTCCCGAACATGCTGCCAGGTATTCTCCGTAACAACGATTCGGGTCCCGCTGTCTTTAAGCCTGTTCATATATTTGTTCAGAGTCTCTATCTCCAGTGACGTGACATAGGGATATACCTGCCTGCTTCCGCCTGCCAATCCACAGCTTACCACAGCAGTGTGAAGCAGGATAAAAGGCGCCGTATCATACTGCTCCTCTATTCTCCGGAGCAGCGCTTCCATACATTCAATGCTATACTTTACCGCAACAGGCGCACTTTCTTCCGCTCCCTTAAACACCACCTTTACATTCTCCAAATTGTTTCCATCCTGCAAAAAGATTGCATGCTCCGACTCCCGCTGTGAAAACAAAAGGTCTATCAGTTTGTTTATGTACTGCATATACTGTTTCTGCGTTCTTCCCGTCAGAAGCGTTTTCTTGTCAATGATGGATATCATTCCAAGGGTCACGGAAAGCTGCCTTGTTTCTCCGACTTCTATGTCCTGCAGATTTTCCCTGTCGAAAAGCTGCTCAAAGTTCCTCGGTGCATACTGATACAGATAATTTGTCACCTCTGCATTTCTGTATTTCTGTACGCGCAGGCTCCTGCACATTTGTTCCAGCGACGTCCATATCATTCCGAATTCATCATCAGGCACTTTCCTGTTCTCAATGTCATACTCGCCCTTTGCAATCTTATCCATCCACGCGACGGTGAAATCCATGTTTTTCCACAGACGTCCCAAAAAAAACAGCGTGATAAGTATGATCGCAAGCCAGTCAATAAAAGCCATAATGACAAGCGTTGTGCCGCTGTAGCTTCCGCTTCCCTGAAAATGCACAAGGACGATCATCCCTACAAGACAAATTCCACTGAGTCCGATCATTGTGACTAATGACCGGTAAAGCAGCCTGAGCTTTTTCTGCGTGAAACGGGTAATCAGCACAAACACCACCCAGACGGCGATATATGCCAGTGTAACCGAAAGCATCGACATCCCTGCGTTTGCCGCCACAATCCCCGGTGTGCACTTAATCTCATCCATATATTGTCCGGCCGCCCCATCCCGGTCGGCGATTAACAGTCCGTTCTCTCCACTCTCCTTTAAAATCAGCACAATATTCTGCGCCTCATCGGAGTAAGCGGCATCCTGAATATATCCGATATCCCGGAACGCATAGTTCTCCGCGCCGTCATAACACAGATAATTGACATCTCTGCTTTCCGGTTCCTGCCAACACATGCCATATGCATCCGTGGCAAGAACTGCCGCCTCGCCCGGCACACTCCCTGTCTGAGGATTTCCATCCGTCCTGATAAGATACATCTGACTGTCGGCTGACAGCACATACAACCCGGTTCTGCCAAAGCACACTGTAAGCGGAGCATCCTCCGACTCATACCGCGATACATGCAGATTATCATTCCGGTACCTGTATATCAGGATTTCCCCTGTCTGTAAATCCGTTCCGGCAAGAAAAATCCCCTCCCCGTCAACCCGGATATCGGTCATTCGGATATCAGTCTCGCCGGTTCCCTGCAAAATGCATCGAAACGCGTTTCCATTCGTTTCCCATATGCTGAAATGCTGCGTTGCACCTGCGGCCGCATCCTCACGCCACACCTGACTGATATATACGCGGCTTTCATAACATCCGCACAGCAGCTCCACATCCTGCGCTTCGCGGCTGCATCTGTAATACTTTTCCGTATTTCCGGCCGCATCGAGCCTGTAGACCAGAATCGCATCGTCCGCATTCCCTGCCACATAAATATTTCCCGCATCGTCCCTTGCAAGCCGCTCCATACTGAAATCACCCGACGGAGCAGCCGCCCAAAGAATGCATCCCATCAAAAATATGTAAATTATAATTGCCAAACCGATTACAACGGTTCTCTTAACACTTTGTTTCACTGACATTTCTCCCACAGGCTATTGCAATAAGGACTCTGTTCCAATTTGATTCAGCGAATTGTGAAACAGTTTCCAGAACGAAAATTCCCCGAAAAACAGATGTCCCACAAGCATGAAAATAACAATACACACCAGCAGGATACACAAAACCGCGAGCGATTTCGAGATG
>CAMWYL010000094.1 GCA_947178465.1 uncultured Lachnospiraceae bacterium
AATTAGAGACAGGGTATTCATGTGGCGGATAATAAATGCGGGCGGTGGAGATAAAGGGCAAGATTTATGTACTTCCACGGAATGCGAGAAATTTGTTGATCATAGAGGATAAGAGGATACGGAAGATTGAGTTTCGGTTCGAGATTTCTCAGGCAGGAGCATTTTATGGTTGTTGGTATAGCGAAAAATACATATTCCTGTTTCCGATGCGTTATCCATTCCTTATTCGGTTCGACATAGAAACGGAAAAGGTACAATATATAGACGGAATAAGGCAGTTTAATGTCAGAAACACAAATGGGGAATGGCGGGTGGGCGGTACATGCGCTTATGAAAATGAGTTACTTTTTGCTTCTCCTGAGGATAGTCAGTTCCTGCTTATGGATATGGATACGCTTGAATCCCGCATGCTCAGCAGTAACGCCAAGAGCAATTTGGGAACACAGGGAATTGTACCGGATGGGGATGATTTGTGGCTGCTGCCTCTGAACGGTATGGTGATTACGCGATGGAATCCGAAAACAGGCGAGGTGCGGGAATACAGCGATTTGCCACAGGATTTTAAGTCGGTTCAATGGCCGTATGAGCTGGAATGCGGCGAAAGGCCATTTGGAAATGTTGCAGTTTCAAAGGAAAACGGAGAGGAACGTATTGTAATTTCGCCATCGTGGGGAAATATGTACCTGACCTTGGACAGGGAGAGTGGGAAGCTGACGGAATGGGAGATACCGCTAGCGTTTACCAATCGCGGGAAAAATGGTTATTTTACAGCGAGTGGTTTGGGCGGGTTTGTTATCGCAATCCCACAGCGGGGAAAATCAGGTTGCCGAATCTGGTATGCACCGGAAAGACGGCTTTATGATATCAATATCAATACCAAAGAATATAAAGAGGTGGAGATTGTATTTGACTATGAGGAACTGGAGGAGCATCAATCGGGCTTTTTAAAGGAAACGGAATGGATGCAGTATTGCCTGAATGAAGATGCATTTAATTCCCTAAAAGACCTTCTGGACGGGAATATAACAGGAAAACCGTTCGACAGAGAAAGGCAGATAAAGGCATTCTCCAAAGTGAATGCAAATACGGACGGGACTTGTGGTGAGGAGATACACCGATTTGCAAAGGAGAAGCTGATGCAAAAATGAGTCGGGGATTTTTTTTATAGGGACATTTGAATTCAAGATGCCACAGAGCAGCAGTATGAAATCTGTGGGCTTGTGTCTGCCTTGCAGGCAGAGAATGCGTGGAGGGATTTATGACAAAGGTAATTACATATGGAACGTTTGATCTCTTCCACGAAGGTCATTATCGGTTGCTTCAAAGGGCAAAGGCATTGGGGGACTATCTGATCGTTGGTGTGACGACGGAGAAATATGACATGGAACGGGGAAAGCTGAATGTGGTGGATTCGTTGCCAATTCGTATTGAAAATGTGAAAAAGACCGGATTTGTGGATGAGGTTATTGTAGAAGAGTCTTTGGGGCAAAAGATTAATGATGTTCAGAAATATCACATTGATATTTTCACTGTCGGTTCCGATTGGGTTGGTTTGTTTGATTATATGTCAGACTACTGTAAGGTGGTGTATCTCGACAGGACAAAAAATATCTCAAGCACAATGCTGCGGGAGCAGAATAAACGGATACAGAAAATCGGCATTATCGGTTCCGGCAGGATTGCAAACCGTTTTGTGCCGGAATCGAAGCTGGTAAGCGGTGTCAGCGCACAGGCCGTATATAACCCGCATAAGGAGAGTGCGGGGAGATTTGCAGAGAAGTGGGAGATAGATGCCTATGACGACTTAAATGCTTTCCTCAGGGATGTGGATGTCGTCTATGTGGCATCACCGCATGAGACGCATTACGAATATATAAAGGCATCGCTGGAGCATGGAAAGCATGTGCTGTGCGAGAAGCCGATGACATTAAAAAAGGCACGGACGGAAGAACTTTTCGCGTATGCAAAGGCGCATAAGCTCATTCTGTTTGAGGGGATTAAGACGGCCTACTGCCCGGGGTTTGAAAAGCTGTTGGGAATTGCGTGCAGCGGAACCATTGGAAACATCCGCTATATAGACGCCTGTTTCACAAAGCTTCAGAAAACAACGGACAGGGAGCTTTCGGATAGGGAATACGGCGGGAGCTTTACGGAGCTTGGCAGCTACTGTCTGCTGCCGATCATGAAACTGTTCGGAAATGCATATGAGGACGTCCGGTTTGATGTGATACATGACGGGAACGGATTGGACATATTTACCAGGGCGTCCTTTACGTTCCCGCGCGGGATTGCGACGGCGACCTGCGGGCTGGGGGTGAAATCGGAGGGAAGACTGCTGATAGCCGGTACGAAAGGCTATATCGTGGTGGAGGCGCCATGGTGGAAGACGACCTACTTTGAAGTGCATTATGAGGACGCATCACAGGTCGAGAAGTATTCGGAACGGTTTCTGGGTGACGGGCTCCGGTACGAGATCAGGGATTTCCTGAACATGATCGGCGGAAACAACAAAAGCGATTTCAAGCTGACACGGGGGGAGTCTGTTGCGATGGCGGGAATCATGGAGAAGTTCCTGGAGCAGGAGAAAAGAGGATTGGTATGAAGATATGGGCACACAGGGGATGCAGTCAGAGGTATCCCGAGAATACGCTGCTTGCGTTTGAAAAGGCGGCGGCGATACGCGGGCTGACAGGAATTGAACTGGACATCCAATTGACAAAAGACAGGCAGTTGGTCGTTATCCATGACGAGCGTGTGGACAGGACAACGGAAGGAACGGGCTTTGTACGGGATTATACACTGTCGGAGATAAAGAAGCTCCACATATATGCGGACGGTAATCCGGGCCAGTCAATTCCCACGATGGAGGAGGTCTTTGACCTGCTGGAGTCGAGATTAAAACAAAACTTAAAGCTGAATATAGAATTGAAAAACAGTGTCTGTCCGTATGAGGGAATGGAAGAAATGATCGTAGAGATGGTGCATAAGAGAGGGCTGCAGGATGCGGTTGTCTATTCTTCATTTTATGCAAAATCGCTTGCCACAGTCAGGGAACTTGATACAGATGCGGAGATTGGGATACTGGACAGGAAGGTTTCCGACTGTCTGTATAAGCTGAAAGGCAGTTGCGGCGCCACGGTATTGCATCCGTTCTGGCAGGGGATGGATTTGCCTGCAGAGCAGTTAGAAGGATATACCGTTCGGGCGTGGCTTTCCGGACATCTGTATCCCGAGAAGCCGACGGGGACAAGGCTGGATTTAGCGGCATTGGAGCGGAAGGGGATAACGGATGTGATACTGAATGAGCCGGAATGCTATCTGTAGCAAAGCGGTCCAAAGAAAATGCTTTATGGCATATAACAGGACAATTTTCTGACATTTGATGACAGATTGCAGTACCTTGACAATTTCATACTTTACATTAGATTTTAAGATAAACTTTTATGGTGTGTTTTCTTTACAGAACTTGAGCGTAATGATAGGTCTGTGCAAGTTCAACGAACATTATATGGTGCGGCTTGATTTTCACGCGGTTATTCTCGCAGGGGTATATGGCATCAAGAACCTGAAGCTGAAAATGCGTTCCAATGAAGAACACCAATATAACAGTCCGTGGAATATCGCGACAGAGTTTGATATTGATATGAACTTTTCCGCAGAGCAGATTACGTCCATGCTTGAGGAATATGAGGCGGATTACCATATTGAAATGGATACAACGACAGTTGCAGAGAATATATATCAATATACATCGGGATATCCGTTCCCGGTATCGGCGATCTGTTTGGACATGTTGTGGATGATGGTATCAATATACGGAGGCGAACGGATGTGATTGTGGATTATGTCGGAGAACAGTTTATCGTGGAGGCTGTGGTATGAGAAACATCAAGAAACACGGTCTTAGTGTTTCTTGATGTTTCAAAAAGAGTAAAGGATATGTTATTCGCCCGACAAGTTGTAGCAAAGTACAAATTTGTGAGGAAATGAACTAAATAGTAATAAAAGGAATTTGATGTGAAGTATGGAATTGTCATATTTTGCATCAGATTTTTTGATTTCTGGAGGAAAATATTTTTACAAGATAAATACAAGGAAGGATATAAGATGGAAATTCAAAAAAATTTGAATGATTTATTTAAGTCATAGGAAAATAAATATTTATTTTAGAAGGAAAGAACCTAAAAATAGGAAAAGGTGTAATGTTTGTAACAATAATAATTAAACCATTAGACGCTGGTATAGAAAAATTTATATAGTATTTCAGGGTGACTAAAGTGAATGAAAAGAGATACATACAATTTCGAAAAACAAAAGCATGGGGGAATAAACTGTGTTTTATGATTTGCAGAATATTTCCAATCAAAAAAAATCGAATCAGTATATGTACTTTTGAGGGGAAAGGGGGATTTGGATGTAATCCCAGATATATAGTGGAGGAACTTCATAAAAGAAATAAGGATTATGAATTTATATGGTTTGTAAATGATATGCGGAAAGAATTCCCCGACTACATAAAAAAGGTACCAAATACTTTGTGGAGTAGGGCGTATTGGTTGTCTACATCCAAAGTATGGATTGATAATTACAGAAAACCATATGGTACATGTAAACGTGAAGGACAATATTACATTAATACATGGCATGCCACCATTGGATTTAAAAGTATTGGGCTATGGAGAGGCGCTTCATTTTCCCAAATGGCATATTTGGTAAGTAAGAATGACTCAGATATGATTGATGATGTTGTTATTGATTCTGAGTGGTGTGCCGAGATGTATCCGCAAGGAATGGTATACAATGGAAATTATCTGTGGTCAGGTGCTCCAAGATGTGATGTATTATATGGAGACAGGACAAAGTATCAGGAGATGTTCCGACAGAAATATGGAATTAGTAAGAAGGCTAAGGTAGTTATGTTTGCACCGACTTTTCGGGAAGGTACGACAAATGGAAAAAGGATAGTATTTTCAGAAGTATGGACGTTAGATTTTAAACGTTTATTAAATAACTTGGAAGAACGTTTTGGGGGAGTCTGGTACATGTGCTTACGCGTACATCCCCAGTTGGCTTCGAGCGTTAGAGAACATAAAGATGAGCAATTAAAAGATAAATTGATTGATGCCAGCCAAGAAGAAGATATGTACGAGATATTGGCGGCAATGGATGCATTTATAACGGATTATTCCAGTGCGGCAATGGATGCAGGCTGTGCGCATATGCCCGTTTTCATTTACGCGGATGATATCGAAAAATATCTTAATGATCGGGGTAGTATGTTATGGAATATGTCCACGGATTCAAACAGACCGGTTACAAATAATAAAAATATGACACCGGGCATTGATACAATACTGCCATATCCGATTGCACAGAACAATGATGAATTGGAAGAGATTATCTTACAATTTGACGAGAAGAAATATATATCTATGATAAAACGATTTGAGAACGATGTCCGATTGATATTTGATGGGAAAGCAAGTGCAAAAGTAGCAGATAGGTTAGAAGATTATTTGAGGCAATAGGTGGATGGGATGTACACATTAATATTATTGGCGGGCGGAAGCGGTTCAAGAATGAAAAAAAACATGCCAAAGCAGTACCTGCTGCTGGCAGGGAAGCCGGTTATTATGCACATTTTGGAGCGCATAGATCGGATTAAGGAAATCGCGGAGATTGTGATTGTGTGCACTGATGAATATATTCCTTTGATAAGAGGGATGTTGGTGCAATATAATGTCATGGTGCCGGTTACATTTGCAAGAGCAGGAGACACAAGACAGGCATCAGTGAAATCCGGCTTGAAATCGGTTAAAACGAAAAATGTAATTCTCCATGAAGCCGCAAGACCATTTGTATCTGCGAATGATTTTATTCGGTTAATGAGGGAGCCATGTGAAAATGTGATGTATGGGACAAGCATTCCATTTACAGTTATAAGGGGGCATGATACTGTCGAAGGGGTATTGGATAGATCTGAGTTAGTAAATGTACAGCTGCCACAGAAGTTTAATACAAAGATATTGTTGGAAGCACATGAGAAGGCAGAACAGGAAGGTCGTCTGTTCACAGAAGATGCAGGCTTGGTTTTTCATTATTATCCGGATATCAATATCAAGATATGTGAAGGTATGGTTTATAATATTAAGTTGACTACATCAATGGATTTTGTTGTGGGAGAAATGATTTATAAGGAATACTTTGTAAGGAGAAAATAAAGTGCGAACATGTGTGATTACGGGAAGCGGTGATGGAATTGGAAAGGCTGTTGCATATGCTCTGAGTAAAACGGATTTTTTTGATTCCTATGCACTGCCGGGGAGAAATAAGCCGGATATTTTAGATACCATGAAGGCTATGAGGGAAGCATCAGTTGAGGTGCAGGCGGAGTATTATGAAATTGATTTTTCGAAGCCGGAGCATATTCCACAATTAATAGAAAACATAATGAAACGATTTCAGAATATATCATGTTTGTTGAATATAGCAGGATATACAGAACCACAGTCCCTTTTATCTACAAGTTTAGAGAGCTTTGATTATACTTATAAGGTAAATGTGTATTCTCCTTTTATGATGATGAAAGAATGCACGAGATATATGAAAAACAGCGGAGGAAAAATTGTGAATGTTGCATCTACGGCAGGTATGACTCCTCGTCCGGGGTGGTTAAGTTATGCATCTTCCAAAGCAGCGATAATATCCATGTCTCAGACATTAACTGCTGAGTTGGCGGAATATGGAATCAAAGTATACTGTGTATCACCGGGAAGATGCGCTACTAAATTAAGAAAGCGGTTAGCGCCTGAAGAGGATCCGACTACAATTATGCAGCCTAAGGATGTGGCAGAGGTAATTTGCAGGCTGGTAGCACCGGAGGAGCAATGTCTTGACGGGCAAAATATAGTAATAAGGAAGCAGGTTTGATTATGTCTCGTACGAAATCTAAATTTGATTATGAAATAGAGGCTTTTGAAGCGGCATTTGAGGATAAAAAGGGGCTTCGAATTGCGGTATATGGAACTGGAAGAATGACAGCCACTTTGCTGGATCGTTTAAAAGGATTTTGCATCATTGGTTTGCTTGACAGAGATGAATCCATGATTGGCAAAGAGATATATGGATTAAAGGTGATAAGCAGGGAAGAGGCGGAAAAGAACGCAGACATTATAATTATAAATACATCAGAAACATATTGGGGGACTATTTATAAACGAATACAAAATTGGAAGATACCTGTGTATTTTAGAAATGGGGTCCGTGCATCAAACGAGTTTTTTCATGGGGGTAAAGATAACCCATATTGGGAGAAAACCAGCGCAGAATTAGAAAAAAGGATGGAGCAGTATGATGTAATTTCTTTTGATATTTTTGATACCTTGATTATGAGAAAGGTATACCTTCCAACAGATATATTTAACATTATAGAAAGAAAATTACGAGGTGAATTGGGAGAAAATTTTTCTTTCGCTGAAATTAGAAAAAGAGCAGCAAGTGTATGTGACAATGCGACAATAGATGAAATATATACAGAAATTGAAAAAATGCAAAATTGGAATTGTGAATTAACTAAAAAGGTAAAACAGTGTGAAATCGATGTGGAAAAGAGGTTAATTGTTCCACGTAAGGAGATAGTTAGGCTTTACGACATAATTAAAAAAGAGAAAGACATATTTTTTATTAGTGACATGTATTTTCCAAGACAGATATTGGAAGAAATATTGTTGCAATGCGGGATTCGAATTGCGAAAGAAAGGATTATAGTATCCTGTGATTATAAGAAGGACAAAGAGGGCGGACTGTTATGGAGATATTATGCGGATAACATGGTTAAGGGCAGGAAAGCACTGCATATTGGTGATAACGATAAAACAGACGGGGAAGTCCCGAAACGATATGGTATAGACAGTTATGTAATATGGAGTGCTGCTCGGATGCTTCAGAAGTCGTCAATTAGAAATATTACACCTGATGTGAATACACTTTATTCTTCATTGATTGTTGGAATGATTAATTCACGAATACTAAACAGTCCTTTTGCTTTACAAAGAACGTGTGGAAAAATTTATTTTGAAAAGGAGAAAGAAGCTGGTTTTTGTCTGCTGGGGAGTGTGATGCATGTATTTTGTAATTGGCTTTTCAGACAGACTAAGGAAAGTCAAATAAGAAAATTGGCGTTTTTCTCCAGAGAGGGATATCTGTTGACCAAATTATTTAAATACTATTTTGAAGTAGCAGGCGAAGCGAAGATTCCGGAAGTAGTATATATGGAGATTTCCAGGCGGGCAGTTTTGATAACATCCATCTATGATGAAAAAGATATATTGGAAGTTTCCGACTTCCCATACATTGGAAGTATAAATGATTTTTTAAATGATAGGTTTGGCGTGTTAAAAGAAGATGTAAGCCTGTCTGAGGAAGAATGCATTGAAATAAATGAAAGTAAAGAGAATTTACATAGGGTTTTGAAACAGTACAAAGCAGATATTTTGTCAGAAGCAGATCGGGAGAGAAAGAATTATTTAGATTATGTAGAGTCTATTGGATTGACCTCTGAGTTTGCAGTTGTTGATTCACAGCTTTATGGGACGACACAATATTATTTGGGCAAACTATTGGGAAAAAAATTAAAGGGCTATTATTTTTGTGTATGCAAAGATAAGACGAACAGGTATTTAGAACAAAATATTATGGAGGGTTGCTTCCCGGGCATAAAGGGATTAGATGGGAAGGATTCATGTATTTATAAAAATGCGGCATTTATAGAAGCATTTTTTACATCTCCGGAGGGAATGTTGGAATGTATTGAAGATAATGGAAGAAAGAGATATGCGGAGAAAAAGCAGAACCAGATATATTTTGATACCAGGCTGGATATGCTGGAGGGAATACAGGAATTTTTGAAAGAAATCATAATTCTGTGCAAGGAATATAATGTTGGGATAACTTCGGAGGATATTTGGTTTACGGATAATATGTTTGGGATTTTTATGAATGATGGATTTGAACCTACGGATAGGATGAAGAAAAGTTTTTATTATGATAACGGAATAGCAAATCGTAAAGAAATACCGATTTGGGAATAAGGAGTGCTGGAATATGAGTGGGAACTTAGATAGGTTGTCAGAGGATTGGAAAAGTATAGATAGTATTATTTTATACGGTGCCGGTATTGTATCAAAAATATGTCAGCATTTATTTGAAAAAGTAGATGTTAAAGTTTTATTGGTGATAGATGGGGATGAAAATAAACAAGGTAAGGATTGGAATGGGATTCCCATTGTGTCTTTTGAGGATGCAAGAAAAAGAATAGGAAAACAAAAAATTGTTATAATGACTGCACATACGGCTTATAACGAGATTTCACAATTTCTGTGCAAACAGGGAATGAAAGAATTTAGAGATTTTTGTTCGATAGGGCAATTTATTTGTGAATGGTTTTGGAATGTAAAGGAGATGAATTGTTTATACCATGTTGATATGACAATTACCACAAGATGTACTTTTCGATGTAAGCATTGTAATATGTTTATTCCATATTATAAGGAGCAGAGGGATTGTACATTTGAAGAGTTGAAGACCAATGTGGATTTATTGTTTTCAAGAATGGATTATATTGTATATTTTGCATTATTAGGAGGAGAACCGACGTTAAATCAGAATTTAAAAGATATTCTTCAATACATAGGTGAGACTTATAGGGAAAAATGTGGACGTCTGGCTTTTGTAATAAACGGAAGTATAGTTCCATCGGATGCAATACTAAAAGTTATGAAAAAGTATGATATTCATTTATTGATTAGTGATTATACAAATGAGATTCCATATCAGGCAAAGCTTGATGAATTAAAAGAAAAACTGAAGGAGTATGACATTTTACATGATATCAGATATTCCCAAATTTGGGCAGATTTTGGTTTTCCGTTGGTTCCTGTACAGAGAAATGAGCAACAGATGAAAGAACACTTGAGATGCTGTCACCCGGAGTGGAATGGGTTAAATGATGGAAAGTTTTACTATTGTAATATTTCGTGGAGTGCTGAGA
>CAMWYL010000095.1 GCA_947178465.1 uncultured Lachnospiraceae bacterium
CGGGCTGTAAGCTTGCGGTGGTGGATGCGACAGGCAAGGTGCTGGATACCAAGGTGATTTATCCGACTGCGCCCCAGAACAAGGTGGAGGAGTCCAAGAAGGAGCTGAAAAAGCTGATTGGCAAATATCATGTCAGCCTGATTTCCGTCGGAAACGGTACGGCGTCACGCGAATCGGAGCAGGTTATCGTGGAGCTGATCAAGGAGCTGGATACGCCGGTACAGTATGTTATCGTCAACGAGGCGGGTGCTTCCGTGTATTCCGCAAGTAAGCTTGCGACAGAGGAATTCCCGAACTTTGACGTAGGGCAGAGAAGCGCGGCGTCTATTGCAAGACGGCTGCAGGACCCCTTGGCGGAGCTTGTCAAGATTGACCCGAAATCCATAGGTGTCGGGCAGTACCAGCATGACATGAATCAGAAAAAGCTCAGCGACGCGTTAAACGGCGTGGTGGAGGATTCGGTAAATAAAGTAGGCGTGGATTTGAACACCGCGTCGGCTTCGTTATTGGAATATATTTCCGGTATCAATAAGACAATCGCCAAGAATATTGTGGATTACCGTGAGACGAACGGGCGCTTTACCAATCGGAAACAGCTCTTGCAGGTGGCAAAGCTGGGGCCGAAGGCGTATGAGCAGTGTGCAGGCTTTATGCGCATTTTGGACGGAGACAATCCGCTGGATGCGACGAGTGTGCATCCCGAATCCTATGACGCGGCGTTGAAGCTCCTGGAGAAGCTTAAGCTCTCGATGGAGGATTTGAAGGAAATACAGAAAAAGGCAGCCGCTTCCACCGGAAAGGCACAGGCGGAGAAGCCCAATAAAAATAAGAAGAATAATAAGCAGAATGTGGTCATCAGAAATACCAATACCGCGATGGGGAAAGCGCTTGCGGCGGCAATGGGCGGCGCTGTCCTTGCACCGGAGCAGGAAAAGTCTGACAATGCAAAGCGGGTACAGGGTACACCGACAGGCGGACTGGAAAAGCGTGTGACAGATAAGAAAAAAATGGCGGAAGAGCTGGGAATCGGTGAGATTACGCTGACGGATATTCTGAAAGAGCTTGAGAAGCCGGCACGAGACCCGCGTCAGGACATGCCCGCGCCCATCCTGCGCAGTGATGTTCTCGACATGAAGGACTTAAAGCCCGGAATGATCTTGAAGGGAACGGTACGCAATGTAATCGACTTTGGTGTGTTTGTCGATATCGGTGTGCATCAGGACGGATTGGTGCACATTTCGCAGATTACGAACCGGTTTATCAAGCATCCGCTGGAGGCTGTCAGTGTCGGTGATATTGTGGATGTGAAGGTTCTGGATGTGGATTTGTCCAAGAAACGGATTTCCCTGACAATGAAATCAGACAAATAGTGAACGTAAATGTGACGGACTTGGTTATTCCACCAAGTCCGTTGTGTATTTTCCGCCTCCATGCGCAGTGATTGTAAGCGGTTGCAGCGAATACTCCGTGACCCTGTACCCGTCCGGTGTGAGGGAGACGGTAAAGCTTGCCATGCCGCCCTTGATGCAGGATTGTTCGTTCTGTGCGCTGATAAAGTTTCCAATCGAATAATAAATCAGCATTTCATGTCCGTCCTCGTCCGTGAGGAGTTCATAGGGCTGTAATGTATGCGGATGGGTACCGACGACCACATCCGCTTTGCTGTCCAGAAATATCTGTGCCCATGTCTTCTGAAAGTCGTCCGGCTGCGCGGCGTATTCCGTACCCCAGTGGACAAAAAGAATCACAAAATCGGCATCGGCTCTTGCCTTGGCAATGTCGGCGCGCACCTTGGCTTCATCCGTCAGGAGGTGAACCATATACGGAGTTTCCTCGGGAAGCTTCATGCCGTTTGTTCCATAGGTGTAGTTGAGGAGCGCAAAGCGGATTCCGTTTCGAACAAGAATCCGATAAGGACAGTCGTCCGGTTCCTCCGCGGATTGGATACCAAGGCACAGCACATCATGCGAAGCAAAAAATTCTTTGGTGAAATGAACGCCGTCTGCACCCAAATCCAGCGCATGATTGGTCGCGCAGGTAACGACATCAAAGCCCGCGTCCGCAATCGCCTGCCCCACATTGACGGGCGTGGCAAAGCGCGGATAGCCGCTGTATTGGAGCGGATTGTCCGTGAGCGGCGTTTCCTGATTGAGCACGGCAACGTCCGTCTGTCGGAGAATATCGCGGAAGTTCTCAAATAAAAAACAAAAGTCCTCGTCATGGTGCAGCCCGTAACGGTAGATGGGTTCGTGAATCAGATTATCGCCGAATACGGTGAAGGTAATGTCAGTATCCTCTCCGGTAAAGCCCCACGAATTCCATATCCAGCTGCTCAGTGTGCCGTCCGGCGCAGTCAGGAGAAGACGCCGGGTGGGGATTGCGGACCGTTTAGCGACGGACATATGGGCTACATCCAAGCCGATATAGGAGGACATCCACTTAGGACGAAGCGCCTCCCCCGTGTATTCATAGACGAAAATATGCTGCGACCATTTGCGCTCATCCTTTTCCACCCAGAAGGGGCGGTGTGTTCCGTACCGACCGATTTTCCAGCAGAGCAGTATCAGCTCCTCCGTGGAATCATCATCAATATCAACCGACAGGATATCCTGAACAAGGACCTGTTCCGGTGAATGCCAGATGGGCGAAGCCTCGTACAGAACCGTAACATGTTTGTTTTTTAGTTGTATTTCGTATGTGCCGGACTCTGCGGAGAGCGTCTTGTTGCCCCAATCAATCCAACGCGGCAGGAAGCTGCCGTTGCTCCACAGCAGATACAAAACGGCGCCGGCACCTGCCAACGCCATTATGCTTAGCAATACTCTTTTGGTGAGCTTCGTCTTATTCATTTTCGGACCTGTAGCTTGTTGTCCATTCCGGCCGGTCGATGGGCCTGTCCCAACGGTAGTTTCCTTCATCGTCAGGCGATATCCCCATCAGCCGCCGCCATTTTTGGTCTGTCATCCGGTCCGTCATGGGCCATGGGAACTGATAGAAGGAATAGACGCTTCCCGTTGCGATTCTCAGGGTTCCGTCAACCTTGACCACTACATAGATGGTGGCGGGATTGAGGGTTGCCGCCTCCAATACCGTGCCGTCAGGGTCGGTCGCGATGTCCACGACAAGCGCCGCCGGGAATTCCTGGCTGGATATGGATTCTCCTTCGTTTTTGACGGCTTCGTACCAGAAGTGTTCAATATTTCCGCCGTAATCCTTAATGAACTCGTACTCGTCATCCGTTAAGACCTCGTCCCGAAGCTCCTTTTGGGAAATGGTCAGTAATTGGCCGGCGATATGGGAAAGGCGCGACAGATTTTCTTCATCGGCGGGACTGAGCATCCCATAGGCTTTCAGTCCCTGTGCCGTCAGGTCGGTAAGGTTGACAAACCGCGCGTATATAAGCGGCTCGGGCTGCACATAGCCCCTGTAATCAGGCTCCTCATCATATCCGCCGCCCATCTCCGCGACAGGCTGTTTGGAATAGAGAATCGTGTCGTGCTTAAGCTCCGTAAAGCTGCCGGCAAAGCATTCCAAATCCTTCTTGAGCCATTCCTCGTTCTGCATGAACATCGGATAGCCTTCGCCCTTTTCAGTCAGCAGGGGACGGAGCGTGTTCAGCCAATTTGCGTACAGGCTCGCCGACCAGAGTGTTTCGTTCTCCTCGAAAAGCGCCTCCCGAAGCAGGTTCATGTTCGCCGTATAGCCGGCATAGCCGGTAGCGCCGCTTTCCTCCAGAATGCGCAGTGCGGTATCGCTGCCGAGTGCGGCGGGTACGTCAAGCACATCCGGAAGCATCCGGGGTTCGCCGGTGCTGTTTGCGCCTACGCGGCTGTAAATCAGGTTCTGCATAATCGCGGCGTCAATGGTAAAACGTTGCCCCATAAATCGGAATCCCGGAATGACGTTTGATTCGCCGTCATTAATAGGCATGGAATTAATCTGAGGTATGGCAAGCGTTGCTGTCGCGGTATGAAAACGGTCAAAGGCATCGGCATTGCCGATTAATCCGGCAGTGGTGATATCCTCGCCGTAGGTCTCAAGAATCAGGGGGGCGTATTCGCTCACACCCAAGTCGTCGCTCGCGCCTGCAAAGAATGAGGTCACGGCATAGATTCTCTCCCATAAGCTGTAGGACTTGACATCATCGCAGAGCGCTTTTGCCATCAGAAGCGCGCTTCTGTCCAAATCCACGTCATCCTGCGTGAAATGCATTCTGCCATACCACATCATTGCGCGGAAATACGGCTCCAGCCGTGAGTCGCCGTCATAATAGCCACGTGGCTTGTACTGTGTATAGTCCTCATTTTCGCCGGTTATTTTGGATTCAAAAATCCCCTCCGCATGCCGGATGTTGTCAAGTTCATAGGAAACAGCCTCGGCGACCTCCGCGTCAACGGGCGTGCTGTCGTCCAACAGCTTTGCGCCTACCGTGAAGAAGGCGACATTGCGCTTTGCGGCGGCTTCCCACTCGCTGCCCTTGAGCTGCCGATATTGCTCGAGGCTGTTGTCAAGCATCTGTCTGCTCAGCTGCGTGAGGTTGGCGGACAGGTAATCCCGCTCGATATTTTTCAGCAGATAGCTGAAATACAGATGGTAGGTGTGCATCAGGGAATCAACCGTTATGAAGCTTGGTACCGTGTTATAGCGGTTGTTCTCATAAATCTCAAAGAATTCCCGCCCTGAATCTCCACCAACGAAAAAGCTGTTCCGGTACAGCTTTTCAATCATGTCGTCCGAAAAATAGAACTGCCACAGGTTGTCGATGTTGCTGAGATTTTTATTGACCGTATAAGGCGCGACATTGGGAACAACGGCAATCTCGTTATTCTTTACGGTGCCTGTTACCAGAAACGGTCGTTCGCCCGCATAAGGCTGAGAAACGGTCTGCGTTATTTCCACGGTTAAATCGGCAGCCGGTTCGCTTGGCGACTCGGTAGCCGGCGTTATCTGCGGCTCTTCGGTTCCGGTGCTTTCCGGAGTCCCCTCCGGCTGCTTTTGTGCGGCGCATGCGCTTAACATACTGACTGCCAGCGCCAGTGCGATAATCGCCCTTGCTTTTCTTTTCATAATAAATCCTCCCTTCAGGAATGATGTGGATACAATTGACAAATATACATGCCACCGTCTGCTTCGACGCATGGTGAGCCCGTCAGAGTTATATAATATCATATGTTTTTCTTTTTAATCAAGAGTTGCTCTATTTGTCCGGTAAGCAGCTCATCCATGATATTAAAAGCATTATATCACAGGAGCCGGAAGTTGTGTTATAATATTTTACGACATGGCTCCTGTCCGCAGCGGAGGGGCATAAATGCCCAATATATGGGAATACTCATACCATGACAGGTGTGAAGGAAATCATTAAGACCAAAAAGGTTTCGCTGAGTGATTTCAGGCTTCGCAATATAAGAGTTTTTATGCCTGCATAAGCAGCGCGGAAAGGATGAGAAAATGGAGCAGAAATTTTATATTTGTGAGCATTGCGGAAACATTATCACGATGGTTAAGAACGCCGGCGTGCCGACGTTGTGCTGTGGGGAGCAGATGAAGGAGCTTATTCCCGGGACAACCGAGGCTGCGGTGGAGAAGCATATTCCCGTGTATAAGGTGGAGGGAAATCTGGTGACGGTCAGTGTGGGGTCTGTCGAACATCCCATGCAGGAGGAGCACTCCATTGAATGGGTATCCCTGCAGACGAAGCAGGGAAGCCAATGTAAGGCGCTGCGCGCGGGAGAGAAGCCGGAGGTGTGCTTTGCTCTTTGCGACGGCGATTCGGTTGAGGCGGTATATGCCTATTGTAATCTGCATGGATTGTGGAAGGCGGATGCTTCTTAGGACTTGAGACAGCGGGCAGAAGAGAAGCCGCAGTGCGGAGATATATTGATATGCGTGCTGAAGCACACAAGGGAGATAAGGATGAAAGAGAAACGTTTTTATGGGATATGTGCGGCAGTGCTGCTGGCGGTTGGGATGACCGGCTGCGGCAGTCTGTCGGATACGCGAAAGCCGCAGGTAACAGAGACCTTACAGCCAGAGCGTGCAACGGATGAATGGACCGAAGAGGACGCAGAACCTGTATGGGAGAATGCGGAGGCGGATGTCACAAAGGAAGCAGAAGACTTTGAGATGCAAGCTTCCGCAGCGGAGACCGCTTCGGAGGTGGTTTTGCCGGAGACAGAGGAAGAAGCTGTTTCGGAGGCGGAATATATTGCATTGCTTCGCGAGCTGCCGGCAGGGAGTATTGTGGACATGAGCCGGATTTCAGAGGAGGCAGTGCCGACGCTTTTTTACGCGGAGTACATTTCCGAGACTGTTTTTGCACGGATTGACGGCTGCTCTTATCAGGAGAATGAAAACATTTCCTTGGACGAGCTACGCTATGTGCGTGTCCTCCATATGGGCTTTGACGGGGAGACGCACATCGGCGAGCTGATTGTAAACAGCAAAATCAGCACGGATATTCTCGACATTATGCAGGCGCTCTATTACGCGGCGTATCCGATAGAGCAGATGGTGCTGGTGGACGCTTACGGAGGGGACGACGACCTGTCGATGGCAGCGAACAATACCTCTGCCTTCAATTACCGGAACGTACCCGGAACAGGCAGGCTTTCCAATCACAGCTACGGGCTTGCAATCGACATTAATCCTTTGTATAATCCTTATATCAGAACGGCTTCGGACGGCAGCGTCCGGTGTGACCCGCCGGAGGGAGAGGCATTCGCTGACCGGAAGCAGGACTTCCCCTACAAGATTGACCATGAGGATTTGTGCTATAAGCTGTTTGCGGCGCATGGCTTTCGCTGGGGCGGTGACTGGAAGAGCGTAAAGGATTATCAGCATTTTGAGAAGACGCAGTAGCGAGGAGGAAGATTTATGGTAAAAAAATATGTTTTTGGCACTCCGTTTGAGACAGAGGCTGTCACGGAGCATATGACTGCGGAAAAGCCGGATTCCGGCGTGGGAGTGGGCGAGATATCCACCGAAGAGGGCTTTTGCCTGCGCTGTAAAATGGAGGCTTCGGATGTTGTCTACGGCTTGGGGGAGGCGAACAGAGGGATAAACAAGAGGGGCTATCTCTATGTCAGCGACTGTACGGATGATCCGGATCATGCGGAGGATAAAATATCTCTCTACGGGGCACATAATTTTATCATCATTTCGGGAAAAGAGCATGTCGGCATGTTTTTTGACTACCCTGCCGCAATCCGGTTCGACATCGGCTATACAAGGCAGGATATGCTTGAGGTAAGTTGTGAGCGTGCGGACTTGTATTTGTATGTTATTACGGGCGACAGTGCGTATGACGTGGTAAAGCAGTTCCGCAGGATTATCGGGAAAAGTTATATTCCGCCGAAATATGCCTTTGGCTTCGGACAGAGCCGGTGGGGCTACCGGACGGCTGAGGATATCAGGGCGGTAGTGGACGGATACCGTAAGAACGATATTCCCATCGACATGGTATACCTCGATATTGATTATATGCAGGATTATAAGGACTTTACGGTCAATCCTGAGCGTTTTCCGGATTTTCCCGAGTTTGTGGAGGAGATGCGCAGGGAACATATTCATTTGATACCGATTATTGATGCCGGCGTGAAGATTGAGGACGGCTACGATGTCTACGAGGAGGGTGTGGAAAAGGGATATTTCTGCAAACGTGAGGACGGTTCGGACTTTGTGGCGGCGGTATGGCCCGGGTGGACGCATTTTCCGGATGTGCTCAACGCGGAGGCGAGAGCGTGGTTTGGCAGCAAATATGAGCGCCTGATTTCGCAGGGAATTGACGGCTTTTGGAATGACATGAACGAGCCGGCGATATTTTACACGGAGGAGGGCATTGCCGGTGTGAACCGGGCAATATCGGAATATGCCAAGCTGCTTGAAACGGGAACAGCGGCGGAGAAGCCGGTTGGGGAGGATTTGCTCAATACCGCCAACGCGCTTCCGGGCGAGGTGCGGGAGCGCCTGAATAACCTGCAGAACAGCGCGGAGGATTACAAGCGTTTTTACCATAATGTGAACGGTCACAGGGTACGGCATGATATGGTGCATAACCTTTTCGGGTATAATATGACAAGAGCCGCGGGCGAGGCCTTTGAGAAAATCGCGCCGGATAGGCGGATTTTGATGTTTTCCCGCTCGTCCTATATTGGAATGCACCGCTACGGCGGCGTGTGGACGGGGGATAACAAATCGTGGTGGTCACACATTCTCCTGAATCTGAAGATGATGCCGTCGTTGAACATGTGCGGTTTTCTCTATACGGGCGCGGACCTTGGCGGCTTTGGCGCGAATGCGACGAGGGATTTGCTGCTTCGCTGGCTTGCGCTGGGCGTATTTACGCCGCTGATGCGCAACCATGCGGCGCTTGGCACCAGAGAACAGGAATGTTACCGGTTTGAGGAAATCGCGGATTTCCGCCATGTGATAGGGGTCCGTTACAGGCTGATACCGTACCTGTACAGCGAATACATGAAGGCGGCTGTCAATGATGAGATGTATTTCCGACCGCTTGGCTTTGTGTATCCGGAGGACAAAATCGCCGTGCAGACAGAGGATCAGCTGATGCTTGGAAACGAGCTGATGATAGCGCCGGTGTATACACAGAATGTCAGCGGGAGAACCGTGTATCTGCCGGAGGAGATGAAGTTTATCAAGTTCATGCCCGATGGAAGCATTTATGAGGAGACTCTTGAAAAAGGAGTTCATTATGTGGAAATCGCGCTGAATGAGGTGCCGTTGTTTATTCGGAAAGGCAAATGCATTCCGGTAGCGGCTGCGGCGCAGTCCGTATCGGAGATTGATGCTTCCACAATAAAAATGACAGGCTATGCGGATGCGCGGTATGAGTTCTTTGAGGAATAATGGAGGAATTACGCCTGATGACATTATACTGACCGCTTGATGCGTAAAACGAACCACTTGATGTAATGCTGTTTACATCGGCGGTTCGTTTTTGTATGCTATAGAAAAATGCACGGAAGGAGTAAGAGGCGGATATGAGTAGGGATATCATGGAAAATTGTTTTGGAATGGAGCAGGTAACGGATTTGGAGGTAGAGGCCGGTGCCGTGCAGCTGACTTTCCGGGAGGCGGCGGATAATGAAATCCGCGTTACGGCGGAGAATTTGGAGGGCGGCGTGTATGCGTGCGAGTTGAGGGGAAGCAGGCTTGTCGTCTCATATCAGCCTCGTGGGATGCGGGTTATAAGAGGCATCGGGCAGATGAAAACACGGATTATCATGTATTTTCCGGCAGGCAGTGCCTTTGACAATGTGGAAATGGAGATAGGAGCCTGCGAGCTGTATATGGACGCGACGCCGTTTTCCTGCAAGCGCATGCGTATGGATATTGGTGCGGGGAAGTGGAAGGCGAAACAGCTTTCGGTTTCCGATAAGCTTGAGATCGAGGTTGGGGCAGGAAAAGTGAAGCTCAGCGAGTCGAAGGCGGGAAGTCTGGATATAAGCTGCGGCGCGGGGGCCTGTGCTTTTGCAGGAAGAATTGACGGGGACATAAATGTGAGCTGTGGTGTCGGAAAATGCGGGCTTCGGCTGGATAACGAGGAGAATGATTTCTGTTATGATATTTCCTGTGCACTTGGGAAGGTCATTGTGAATGACTCCAAGGCGGCCTGCGTCAGCACACAGCGCTTTGGGAATGGGAAGGGCTGCTTGGGAACGGCGACGCTGGAATGCGGCATCGGGGAAATTGAAGTGAGGACGCGGTGAAGAGGAGAAAGGGACTACACAACGG
>CAMWYL010000096.1 GCA_947178465.1 uncultured Lachnospiraceae bacterium
AATGTCAATCTCTTCCCGCGCATCAGAATGGGAAAGGAAAATACAATCCTTATCCCAGCCCGCAGAATTTTCCTCAATTGCATCAACAAGCGTTTTCATCGCCTTTTTTCTGCCGCGCACCTTGCCGATGTTCGCAAGCTTCCCTTCCTCATCCACATGAAGAATAGGCTGGATATTTAAGGCAGTTCCGATTATCGCCGTTGACTTAGCCAGTCTGCCGCCACGCACGAGATGGAACAAATCCTCCACCGTAAAATGCACCACCATGTGATGTTTATTCTCTTCAAGCCAATCACCAATCTCATCCAACGTCTTTCCCTGCTTCTTCAGCTCCACCGCCTTATACACAAGCAGCGCCTGTCCGCACTCCGCGCTCAAAGAATCCACTACCCTGATTTTACAGTCCGGGTTCTCCTGCATAATCTCCTCGGCACACAGAGAAGCATGCTCGAAGCTGCTGCTCAGCCCCGATGAAAATCCGATATGCAGGATATCAAAACCTTCGCTGACCTGCCTGCGCATCAGTTTCCCGATATATTCCGGACTTGTCGCGCTTGTTGTAGGCATTTTCCCGGCCCGAATGCAGTCGTAAAACTCTTTATCCGTCAATTCCCTGTCTAAATCGATTCCATATTCTACGTCATCTATAATATAATGCAGCGGGTGTACCTCTATATTGTTCTCTGTTAAATATTCCTGCGGAAGGCCTGCTGTTGTATCTGTCGAAATCACAAAATCACGCATACTCCTCACCCTGTCTTTCTTTTATATTAAACCACCATTTCAACACCAACCTGTTACTCCTTGTATTATAAAGCTCTTGGAACAGATTGGCAAATACTTTATGAAAAAAATGGGGGACACGGACGAAGAAAGTGATAGTGCGTATAACCGTCGTCCGGAAGGCGGAGCTGCGGATGTGAATTTTCCAACGGGGGAAGGAACGTATTTGAACACGGACGGGGGCGGCGACATTCGGCATCCGTGCCTCATTGTCGCCTAAATCTGCATCCATGCAGATTTTCCCCTGTGTGCTCCATTCCCCCCGAGGAAAATGTCAACATCCTCCGCCAAAGCCTTTCGGACGACGGTTACACGCACTGCCTTTCTTCCGGGTGTCGAAGGCAGAAGGGGTGAGGACGGAACGTATAGCAATGGAAGAAAAAGAAGCTTTAGAAATGAGACGGACAGATGGCAGATGATTAGATTTTATGCAGGGCTTTATGCGGGTGCAAATATGCCCAAATTTAAAAAATATTGCGAACTCATCAATAAAGATGCTCCTTGGTATTTTGAAGGAATACAACCCAAACGGGAAAAGCTGACAATACGCGGAAGAAGCAAAATCGGAAATGATGTATGGCTTGGACGCAATGTAATTGTCACCAATTATGTCAATATCGGAAAGGGCGTTATCGCGGATGCCGGCACTATCATCACCAAGGACGTTCCCGATTATGCGGTTGTTGTCGGCACGCCCGCAAGGATTATCCGATACCGCTATTCTCCGGAGGAGATAGAGGCGCTAAACAAAATCGCGTGGTGGGATTGGCAATATAAGTCCCACACAAAATCCTCCATAAGCTCTATGCCCGACCACGGCTGTTCCACCATGGGCTGCGATTATCTGTCTTACGGGCAACAGCCCCAAGCCGTGGTGCTGCTCTGTTGTATTTTCGTCACGGACCATATAATGGGACATAATTGAGCTTTTCCATCTGCCCGTCCGTGGCGCCTGCGAACGCCAACCGCCACGATGTATTTGCTGTTTTCAGCCGTTATACGGACATATATTGTACCGCCTTGTTTATTATGGCTGATACCGTTCTGAAGCAGATTGCAGCAAATTGTTTATATCCATTCCATTTACCTTCATTCCATCAAGGCGACAATCATATATTTCCAGATTGCTCAGATTACAGTCAAATATTTTCCCCTCTGCCAGATTAACATCCGATATCTCAACCCGATACAGATTCACATCATGAAAAACAGTTCCGCCCATGTCACAATGCTCAATTTTTCCTGCTTCAGAGGTTTCTTCCCCGCTGCATGCCTCCCACTCCCCAATGAAAGCAGTTACTTCATCAATCGGCTTTCTCTTCGGTGCAGAAGGTTCAAAGCCCGCATATCCCACAGCCACTATGGCAACAGGAACCCTCCTGCTGTCCATCTGAAGAATTTCCTGCAGGCTCCGTTCGTCGAAATCACCACACCAGCATGATCCAAGCCCCATATCCGTGGCAGACAGCAATATATTCTGCACTGCCGCTGCCGTATTTTGAATGTTGTACAAAGTTTTGCCACGCTCTCCGTAACGGCTTGCGCTTTCACTCCGGTCAATGCACACGATAATCAATACCGGTGCATCTGTCAGAAATTCCTGCCCGCAAGCCTCCTCATACACCCTTTTTCTTATTCCGGAGTCCTTAACCACATAAAAATGCCACGGCTGGCAGTTTCCGGCGCTTGGCGCATAAACAGCCGCTTTTATCAGCTCCCGTATCATGTCATCCGGAATATTACCCTGTCGAAAGCTCCGCACGCTTCTCCTTGTCAAAATCGCTTTTGAAAGTTCCATGTTTTTTAATCTCCCTTATTGGTATCCATATCTCTGTCAGATAATCCTCGGCATCAAGATCACCATCGGAATACCATTCAATCTCCACACCGCCGGAATGCTCATATCCGGCCCCCGGAAACCATTCCCCATAAATCCTTTTCCATACAGACTGAATATTTCCCCTTCCATAACATGGAAAGATTACCCACAGACCTTCCTCCACATACAGCTCTACCATATCTTTCGGAATGACCTCATCGCCGGTTGCAACGATATAATAATCAACCGTATCCTGTGTATAGTTCGCCAGCGCACCCATCACACCCCAGAGTTTTCTGTTCGACAGTTTAAAGATTTCCTCAACCATTCCTTTTTCGCGCGCTTCTTCCCACATTTGGGGAACACGGATAAAATTATTGATACCATCATTGTAAACGGTTTCTTTTACTCCAACAAATCGAAACCCCTGTTTTTTCTCAATTCGGTATTTTAATTCTTCCCGCCCGTTTACGGCAATTTCAAATGAGATTTTCGAATATGTCTTCAGGGGAACTCCGGCTTTTTTCGCCTGCCCGGGCGTCACCCCGTGAAATTTGGAAAATGCCCGGGCAAAAGCCGTGGGAGAATTGTATCCATATTTCAATGCCGTCTCCATTACGGAAGCTTCGCTGCTTTGCAGTTCGTAGGCGGCCATTGTCAGCCTTCGTTTTCGAATATATTCACCTAACGTGATTTCAGCAATCAGAGAAAACATTCTCTGATAATGGTATGGCGAACAGTCTGCTATTCGGCTGAGCGTTGGCATGTCAATTGTTCTATCCGGATTGCTTTCGATGTATTCGACAGACTGATTCAATTTTTCTATCCAATTCATATCTGCGCTCCTTCGATGCTTCTTGAATATATCATTGTTTTAGGTCTGTGTCCTCGCCATTTTTATATCAAAAAAGAGCGTTTTGTATCCAAAGGACTCCATATCGTATCCAAATCGACAGCTTTAACAAAAAAGAACCATGAAAAACACCGTCGAGCAAACCACTCCCGGCCGATTTCGTATCTCATCACAGTTCATTACAGAACAGAGATATATTTCGGCAACCCTTGAAAACACTAAATTTGTCACTGGAAAAATGAGGAAAACAAAAGCATTTAAAACATTATAGCACAAAATATATCAGATATAGCGGACGAATGGAACGGTTTTTATAATCGCACCAGGGTAAGGCATGCGGGAAGGAATCGCAACACGTCCATTCGGAAACAACAGATGAATTCATTGAAATATCAAGGCTTTTATGCTGGTATGATTACAAGAACACCTGCCAATTGACATAAGATTTAAGAAACCGGAGAAAACTTGACAGTGATGGAACAGAGAGAACAAAAGCATCAGGAAGATTTACGGCGCTTGCGTCGCTTACGGCCGATAGATGACGATTTTATGCGCTGCCTTTTTAAAGACAATATTCCATTAGCTGAATTCGTGTTACGCATTATCACCGATAAACGGGATTTGGTGATTACTGATTGTCAGACACAAAAGCTAATGCACGATTTTAACTGTACCAAAGCAGATGATATGAACTTTGCGCTGATGGCAGAACGCACAAGGTATCTGAAGGAAAATCCGAAGGGAGTGAATGAGATGTGTAAGGTTATGGAAGATATGAGAAATGAATCCTTAAAAGAAGGAATTCGTGAAGGTATGAAAGAAGCCGCGCTCCGTATGCTGACGGCAGGAAAATACGCTTTAGAGGAAATCGTTGCGATCTCAGGACTTTCCCTTGAAGAGGTCATGCAACTCAAGGCAGACAGAAATGCATAGAGGTTTTCAATACGCAAAAGGTGGCATTATCAGCGGAAGGACTCGGTGGAGAATTATGACATTCCCATTCTCCACCACTCCCCCTTCCCTGATAATGCCGCCTTTGTCCGTATCTCAAAACCTCTCTCTACTCGTAAATCTCATACCTCTTATCCCCTCGCATCATCACCGGGATAATATCAATCGGCGCAGGCACCATAACCGTCTGCCCACCCTCATAGCTCTTTTTCGTGTACGCATCCGTCCATGTATCTCCTTTCGGCAGATAAATCGTGCGTGACTCTGCTCCCGCCTCCATCACCGGCGATACCAGCAAATCCGGCCCGAACATATAGGAATCCTCAACCTCCCAACACTGCGAATCCTCCGGGAAATCAAAGAACAGCGGGCGCATCACCGGCGCGCCTGTCTCGCTCGCCGCTCTCATGCATTCACGAATATAGGGGCGCAGCCGCTCGCGGATAAACAGATATTTCTTCAAAATCTCATAATTCTCCTCGCCAAAGCTCCAGACCTCGTTGTCCTGCCCGCTTGTCAATTGGCGCACGCCGTTTCGGAATTCCTGTTCACGCTCATACCACGGCGAACGTTCCCCGTGCATCCGAAAGACCGGACAGAACGCACCCCATGCAAACCAACGCACCAGAAGCTCCTGAAACGCCTTATCGCTGATGTCGCCGCCCAGAAAGCCGCCGATATCCGACGTCCACCACGGGATTCCCGCCATACTCATATTTAGCCCCGCCTGAAGCTGCTCCCGCATGGAGCGAAACGAAGAATAAATATCCCCCGACCATGTAAGCACGCCGTATTTCTGGCTGCCTGCCCAAGCGCAGCGCACCAGACTCATAATCTCCGTCTCCCCCACGGATTTTAAACCGTCATAAAAGCCCTTCGCATAGCCCACCGGATAGGTATTCGTGCATTGCAGCGCAGGCCCCGCATAATACCGGTAATTGTCAAAATCATACGGACCGTATTCCGGCTCGGCCTCGTCCAGCCAGAAGCAGCGGATACCGTATTGATAATAATTCTCCTTACACCGCTCCCACACGAACTTCTGCGCTCCCGGGTGCGTCGCGTCATAAAACACCGTGTTCCCCATCCAAGTCATATGGTTCTGATTGCCACGGTCGGCGTTTACCAGATAGCCCATATCACTCATCTTTCCAAAGTTCTCACTGCGCTCGTCAATCGTAGGCCATACAGACACTACCGTCTCGATGCCAAGCTCCTTCAGCTCGCGCACCATCGCCTCAGGGTCCGGCCAATCCAGCGGCTCGAATTTGAAGTCTCCCTGCATTGTCCAATGGAAAAAGTCAATGACAATCGCATCCATCGGAAGTCCGCGCCGCTTGTGTTCTCTTGCCACCGAAAGCAGCTCCTCCTGTGTGCGGTAACGGAGCTTGCACTGCCAATAGCCAAGCCCATATTCCGGCATCATTGGCGTGCGCCCCGTTGCCAGCGAATACTGCGCTTCAATCTCTGCCGGCGTGTCTCCCGCCGTGATAAAATAATCCAGCTTCTTTGTGCTTTTTGCATGCCACTCTGTCCTGTTGGTGCCAAACGTTGCCCTTCCGATAGCCGGATTGTTCCAGAAGAATCCGTAGCCTCTGCTTGACACATAGAACGGCACGCTCGCCTGTGAATTTCTGTGTGCAAGCTCTAAGACCGCACCCTTTTTGTTCAGGTTCTTCTCCTGATACTGTCCCATGCCGAAGATTTTCTCATCCTCAAACGCCTCAAACCGTGCGGTCAATTCAAAATCCGTCGTCCCGCAAATCGGCTTCAGCTCTCTTGCCACCACCCGAAGCGGCACACAATAACGGTTGATTCTGTCCCGCGTGCGCCAATACTCCTCGGTCAGAAGCGCACCTCTTTGATTGTAAAAGGAAATCCATCCCTCATGTGAAACCTTCGCCGTAATCTTGCCGTTTGTCAACGATGCTCTTGTCGCAGTCTGATGGTATTTCGCATATTCGTCCCCCTTATACCACGGGTCAGTCACATCCACCTCCTCAAACACAATCTCCGGCGAAACCGCCTCCGGCTTCTCCGTCAATGCCCAATCGTTCCCATCCATCTGCGCGGTGGCAGTCATTCGAACGCGAAGGGAATTTGCCCCCCACGGCTCAATCCATACCGCGCTCTTTCCATCCGCGATAATCAATCTGTTTTCCTCACTGTAAATATGCATTTTCTCCTCCATTTCTGCGCACGTTTTCAACGCGAAGTCTTTGCATGTATGCCACAATGTACTGTAATCATTCGTGCGGAGAACGCACGCTTTTTGCGTTCTCCTAAAAACTAAGTACTTCTTGGCACTGCTGCCTATGACGTATCGTCTTTGCATGTATGCCCTGATATACTGTAATCATTCATGCGGAGAACGCACGTCTTTGCGTTCTCCTAAAAACTAAGTACTTCTTGAAGTACTTAGTTTTTTCCATATTTTAATCCGCTTGAGCCTGTCGCCAGATAAAAGCGCCCGAATACACGGCAATCCCCGTCGATGCTGTTAATCTCGCCAAACATCTGCCTTGATGTATTTATCCGCTCATAGCTCTTTCCCTCGTCAAATGTCCTGTAAAAGCCGTACTCTCCGTCTATAATCCCATTCAGATAGATTGCCTTCGGGTCTGCATAATAATCGGCGTCCGGTGCGCCAACACCCAACCCCATACGGAAAACCCAATCGCCGTCAGCACTCAATTTTGTTACATTTACGACATCTGTGTCGTTTTCGTATTGCAGCTTCCAGAGTCCCGCATCCCCAAGCGCCATATAGAACACACCACTCTTTCCGGTCTCACCACGTACCTCTGTCTTATTCGCACAGTCAATTTTTCCAAAATCCTTCCGCGGAAAATCTTCAGGAAGCGCCTTCTGATAATAGGTCTCTCCACCGTCCCTGCTGACGTAAAAGTCGGAGCATTCGCCAAACGCATAGAAGAGACTGCTGTTCATTCGGTCCGAAAATACCTTGATTTTGCCGTTTTTCTTCTGTTCCCCGTCTATGCCGTACACCGTGCAGCATTTAAAACTGACACCATTGTCATGGCTTACAATTACTCTGCCGGTCGGAAGGTCAATCCCGTCTGCAATCGACCAGACAATATTGCGGGTATCCGGAGACATTGCGACCCATCCGGAATTGACATTCGGCTGCTCTATCCCATGCAGTGCCTCATCGATTTCCGGCGTAAGTCCAAATGGCATCGCCAAACGCCGAAATGTCTTTCCCTGATCCTGCGATACAATCAGACCGCCTTTCGTCTTTCCCTTCCAGTTGCCCCGCGGTGTCACAATCAGGCACTCGGGATTATCGTCCGAAAAATCCGCATTCATGCAGGTGATATAGCGGTTTCCGTCATTATCCGCAAAGGAGTTGCCGCAGGGTTTGTCAAGCTCCGTAAACGCAAAGCCGCCCAAATCGCCCACAATATCAATCACCTGAACCTCCCCCTTAGGCATGCTGTAGACATTCAGATGTACCGTCTCCTCAATGCCGTCGCTCCAATCCGAGAACACGCAGACCTCCTGCCGCAGTGTCCTTGTCCGAAACACGCCCGTTCCGGTATTGAACCATGCCTCATTCTCGTCAAACGGATTGATCTTGATATCGCTCAGCCAATGAATCAGCGAATGCCCGCCGTTGCACTCGGGACGCATATATGGTGCGCGGAATTGCATCTCCCCGTCCGTCAGGTCATACAAAACCTGCGTCCAGCTTTCCCCGTAATCATATGAACGGAACACACTGTCCCCGTCATCCTTGACAATCGTGGTGCACACCAGCATTCCTGCGGTCTGCCGCGACACGCTGATGCCCGAGAAGCCATACTCCAACGGCTCCCCCTTGCCGACTCCTTCCTGTCCCGCTCCCGAGACCGCACTTGCCGCCGCAGGCGTAATATCCGTGTATGTGCCGATTTTTCCCTCCGCCGTAATCGCATAACGCACAACTCTGCCGTCTATGGTATCCCCCGAGTCACAGCTGTATCCGTCCGCAAGCACATAGGAGCGTCTGCCTGTAGAGGCGAAGGTCACATACAGATACCGCTCGTCCGCATCCCAGCGCTGCGCCACGAGACCGTTGCGCCGACAGCCCTCTATTCTCCTGCTCTCAGGCTCCGGAAGCCGTTCAAAACTGACACCATTATCATAAGAAACATAAAGACTGTGCCCCCGCATGTTATCGACTTCATTTCCGGTCGTTACCCCTGCAGAGCCTACCACTAACGCCTTGCCTGCCTGTGCCACAAAGGTCAGGTACTGCTCGGGCATCGCCGAGAGCTTCTCCCAGCTTTTTCCTGCATCTTTGCTCACAAAAAGCCCTTCCTGCTGGCTTGCGAAATATAAGGTCTGAGCATTCTCCCTGTCAATAATAAGCCGCTCTCCCGTACCTCGTCCATTCAGGTTCCCATGGATTCTGACCGGAATCCTCTCATAGCGAAAGTGCTCGCCATAATCCTCCGAAACCGCCAACACACCGGAATTCTCTTCATTGACGCCGCAGGCAATATAAAGCATATTTGGACGTGCATCCTCCAATGCAAGCGCAATCGGAAAGGTCTCACTCAAATCCTCCATTGTCACATGCGGGATAAGACTGATCCACCTCTGCCGTGCAGCGTCAAAGCGGTAAGTCCCGCCAATATCCGTCCTCGCATAGAGGAGATCCCTCTGCTTTCCGTGATACAGTAATCCCGTCACATATCCGCCTCCCGGAATCGGAAGATTACTGTATTGATATTCAATCTGTTTCATCGCACTGCCCTCCTATCTGACAAGTAAATACCGTTCTTTTCTGCGATAAGTGTAACACGGCAGCCGTTTCATAAATACAGGAGTTATTAGATGCAAAATCCGGACTTTTTACGGCTGCATACACATGTCCTGTCAGTGTACCGGCAGCTTATACTCCGTCTCGGCACGAACCTCCGACAGCGCACAGCCCTTTTTCGGCGCAAGGTCATAATAAACCTCCTCCACAAAGGGATATACGACCAGATGCAGCCTCTGCGGATAGTTGTAACGCTTCAGTGCAACGGTCCAATCATCGCCGTTTGCAAACCAATCCGTGAGCAGCCGGTCGCCGTCATAAAGCTGCGCCTTATCTCCCGCAAAATCAATCTGCAGGTAAATCTCATGCAGCCCTTCCCCTGCATCAACGGCAACAGATGCTTCCGACAGCCCGCCACGAACGGACAGATTCAACTCATAAACCATGCAGCCCTCCGGCGCGGGCAGGTCATTGTATTTGTTCGCGGTTTCCAATACGCGGGCAGCCCCCTCCCCGTCGCATATGGCAAAGTCTACCAACACATC
>CAMWYL010000097.1 GCA_947178465.1 uncultured Lachnospiraceae bacterium
GTATTCATAGGCTGGAGTGTTCCCTTCCCCGTCCGTTGTGCGGGTGATGTTGCCCGCATGGTCGTAGCCGTAGAATTCGCTGCTGCCGTCTGCCCGCAGGATTTCCACGATTCTGCCCCACTTGTCGAGGATGTATTCCGTGCGGTTGCCCGCGCCGTCCGTAATGCCCGTAACGTTTCCGAGCGCGTCATATTCGTACTGCTGGCCGGCTTTTCCCGTTGTGGCGATTTTCGTCCGTCTGCCGCCGAGGTCGTACTCCATGTCCGCGCCGTTCCCCATGCCGTCCCGCGTGTGGATGAGGTTCCCCTCCGCGTCATAGGCATTGGTTTCCCGTATGCTGCCGTCCGCCGCAATGACGGTGAGCACCCTGCCCTGCGCGTCATAGGTATACTGTACGCCCTTTCCGTCTTCCCCGGCCCTTGCGTATTCATTGGGGCGGATTACCTTCACCGGCTGTCCGTCGGGGTCATAGAACTGCCTCGTGACGCTGCCGTCGCACTCCGTGCGCTTTATCTCACGGTTCATAAGGTCGTACTCAATCCGCGTGCTGCGCCCCAGGTTGTCCGTGATGCTAATGAGGTTCCCGGCTTTATCATACGCGAACCGTGTCGTGTTGTCAATGCCGCACGCGCTGTCCAGATGACGCTCCGACACCAGCCGGTCCGCCGCGTCATACTCCCTCAGAATCTGCGCCCCCGTGGGCAGGGTCGTGCGGGTATTGTTGCCGTTCCTGTCGTACTCGTACTTCACGGACACACTGCTCCGACCGCAGCCTTCCCTGTCGGCGGTGCGGTTCAGCGCCGTCATGCGTCCGCCCGCGTCATACGTGTACCGGAATATCTGCTCCGCCGTGCCGTTGATTCTGCGCTTCTCAAAGATGCGCCTGTTGTTCCCGTCATAGCGGTATTCCAGCACCGCGCCCGTACAGTCGCTCACCCTTATGAGTCTGTCGTCCGCATCGTAGGCGTAGTCGATCGTATGGACAACGCCGCTCTCGCTCTCCCTTGTCTGGTACTCACAGAATCGGCGCTCCCGTATGCGGTTCCCCGCGCCGTCATACTGATACTTTGTCAGCCGGTAGAGCGTTTCCCCGTTCCGCACGGATACGGGAAGTCTGCTCTCCATAAGCCAGCCCAGCCGGTTGTAGGCGTACAGCTCTCCCGTGCGCTCCTCATCCGTCTCCCCCGTGCGCATCCAGTCCGCACGGATAACCTTCGTCACGTTTCCGTGCAGGTCGTACACATACCGGCGCAGCACCGTCCCGTCGGGCGCCGTGACCTGTACCGGCCTGCCCATGCCGTCATACCCGTAGGTATAGCCCGCGCCGCTGTCCGTTTCCCTGTCATACTGCGCGGGGCTGCATACCTTTACCATGTTTCCCTCGGGGTCATACCACCTGCGCAGGACGCCGCCGTCCGGATAGAGCACCCTGACTGCCCTGTCATAATCATCGTATACATACTCTATGCCTGCGCCGTCATTTGTCCCGGGGTCATAGGCGTTGGGGTTGATTTCCTTAATGATGTTGCCTTCCCCGTCTCTGTGCACCGCATAGACCGCGCCCGTGCAGTCCGTCCTTGACAGTCTGCGGTGGAACGCGTCATTCGTGTAGCTTTCCCTTGCCCCGTATGTCCCGTCATATGCGTAATGGTTCGGGCGCACCAGCCCCGTAAGGTCCGCCATATGGTTGTACAGGTAATGTGTGGTGTTCCCCATCGGGTCCACCGCTGTGCCGACCAGGTCAAAATTGGTGTAGGCGTAGGTGGATTCCCCGTCCGCGTCCGTAACGGCAACACACCGCCCCGCGCTGTCGAGCCGGTGCTGATACTCGCTCCCGCCTGCCGTCGTGAAGGCAGTGGATTCCCAGAACCCGCTGTCATACCTGTAAGTCTCCCTGTGTCCGTTGGCGTCCGTGAAGGCAGTCACCCGCCCGCAGCGGTCGTACTCATAGCTGACGCTCCTGGTCCGGGAGTCATCCACCTGCTCGGTCTCCTTTATGAGGTTTCCCTTTCCGTCATAGGCATATCGGATATCTCTGCCCCCGCTGTCGCGCATACGCAGGCAGTTTCCCGCTTCGTCATATTCATAGGACACCTTCAGTCCGTCCGCGCGCTCCTCCTCCAGCAGATGTCCGCACGCATCATAGGTACGCTGCGTCACGTTTCCGTTCCTGTCCTTCTCCCAGACGATGTTCTCCCATTCGTCATATCTCCGCTCCTGCGTGGTGCCGTCCCGGTACTCCGTGCAGACGAGCCGGCGGCTGCGGTCATAGGTATAGCGGATTTCCCTGCCGCTCCCCGGCGTCAGGTAAGTGTTTGTCCTGCTGTCATCATCATAGAGCATGACATATTCCTGCCCGTCATACAGTGTCTGCCGCGCGACGCGCCCCTTCCGGTCATACTCATTATGGACATAGGTGACACCATCCGCATCCGTGATATCCGTCACCCTGCCGTCCGTGTCATAGGCATACTGCTCCAGACCCCCGGTCACCATCATTGTTTCCGTGAGCAGTCCGTTCTCGTAGCGGTAGGACACGGTACGCCCTATGCAGTCCCGTATTGACTGTACATGGCCTCCGTCCCATGTGAAGTCCAGATATTGTCCGCTGGCAAAGGAAACCCTGCACAGTGTCTCTCCCACATACTCATACCGCCTGCTGTTCCCGTTCCGGTCCGTCTCCTGCAGGAGCTTTCCGTACATGTCGTAAAAGCGTGATATTCCCGAGACTGTCTCCGTCAGCAGATATCCATTCTCCTGCGCGCACAGCTCCATGCGTCTCGTGCCGCCCCTTCGGTTCCGGTACCCGTCTTCCGTTCTCAGGAAGGTCTCCGTGTGGCTGTCAGGCAGCACCACCTCCACTCTGTCATCATAGATGTATGCCGTGCTGAACAGGCTCAGTGTCCAGCCGCGCCCGACAGGCGAATCCTCCTCCGCAAGCAGCGACTCATAGGTACGCTCCACGGCATAGATGCCGCTGATATCATTGATGATAAAGTCGCACTGCTCGATCAGGTAGCTTCCCGTGACCATGTCAATCGGCTCACCGTTCTTGCACCGGTTCGCGGAATACTCATCCAGCTTCGCACGCACACCTTCCTTCGCGTTATTGATGGCTTCCCGTCTTGCCTGGCGACGCTGCTCCTTTGCCGTCTTCCTCTCATCCTTGGTCATGAACCGTGTATTGCCATCATCATCCGTCACCGTGTTCTTGCTGATATGGCTCTGTGCCATTGTCCCTCCTGCCTGCAGAATCGTAAACACATCCTGTCTGCAGTCAGGATCATTCCAGTCAAAGGAACCGTCTATAATCGCCTCACCTACGTCCCATATCGCCATTCCCGTAGTCAGTATCGTGTTCAGTGTCTGTGCTCCCGTCTTGAGCGCCTTTACTACCTTCGCCACTGCCGACACTACTTTCATCACCTTCGAGCCTTTTGCAACCGCAGTCGCGGCAGCCTTTCCCGCAGCGATTGCAGAGTTTGCGCCCGGTATCAGGGACGCTAAAGCTGTACCTGCCGACATGGCAGCGCCGACATAATCCCCCCTTGCCAGCGATACACCCGCATTGATCAGGTTGGCCGCCGTGGACAATCCCGGTATGGGCAGCGCGCCTACGATGTCAAGCGCAAGCTGCGCCACATCCAGAAACATATCCTTCCATGTGTAATTTGTATCCTCCAGATGCTCATAGACAATCGACCGGTCCGTCCCCAGCTCCATGAAGCTGTCTGCCTTGATCTGTATGATACCGTTTGCAAAGACGATGCTTGAATTTCCCACGCGAAGCACGAGGCAGTCCAATCCATAGATATCTACCACCCCGTCCGTATATTCTTCCGGCTCTGCCACTTGCGCAGGTTCTTCCGCATCCGCTCCGCCGCCGATTCGTCCTGCCAGTTCCTGCACGGTTCCAATCAGCTGGAACGGCGCCATCAGGCTTCCCTTGATGCTCTCCTTTAATCCCTCCAGATTCCTGGAACGGATAAGGCCAAGCGCATCAAAGCTCATATCCGCCCCGCCGTCCGCTACATACTTGTCGTTCCCCGCGCCATACATCTCCTCAAATGTCTGCCGGAGCGCATCCATCCCCGCAAAATCCTGCCCTACCGACTGTATGGTGATTTTCCCGCCGTCTGTCGTCTCAATGCGGATTTCATTTGTGCTCTGTATCCCGATGCCGAATTCATCATTAAAAATAATCTTTGACTGTTCCCATCCGTAGCCGTCATACTCGTCCCTGTCCCCGACCAGCTCCAGCGTCTTATCCCCGAACTTCACCATACGGTTATCCGCGGTGAGCATCTTGTCCTGATATCTGCCAAAGTCAGGGCTGTCATTTACATGGCGGCTCCCAAGGCACAGAATCTTGTCACTGTCCCCTGTCTCATAATACACAAATACCGTGTCGCCTTCATCCGGCATGGAATAGAAATAATTGCTGACAGCGTGCGCATAGGGAATCCACCTCGGCGCATCCCCCGCAGACCCAAAGTCTACCTTGACATTATTCCCATCGACTTCAAGAACCGTACCCGTCAGAATGCTTGAAATGTTCTCCGTCGCAAAAAACTGCTCCGCCGAGGGCGACAGGCCTTCCGCATTCGCGAGGGTAAGCTCATTGCGCAGAAGTCCCTGCCTGCAGGTGATAACGCTCTTTACCACTGTCTGCGACCGCCCCTGCCAATTTACCGTATATCCTGCGCCGATTGCAAGGTTGCTCACCGCGAGTACGGTATTTTCATACTCAAACACCGACGCATCGGGACTGTTGTTCCCCTGCAGCGACCTCACCTTATCCACGCTGCGCTTCACGGACTCATTCAGAATGATGCCCGGCTCCATTTCCCTGAACGGCATGTTTCCGATATGAATCCGGCACCCTGCCGTTTTGCTGTCCGCAAAGAGCTGTTTCCCGTATTGGTTCGCTATGCGCCTGTCAAACGCCCAGTCTGTCTCGTTCTCCTGAGACAGCATCTCGCTGACCACAAGGCCCGCCGCCCCCGGCTCGAACGCTGTCAGCGCCGTCCTGCCTATTCCCTGCGCAAACACGCTCTCCAGCGTCTTGCCGGTTCCCTGATATGTATGGGTCACAGACTCTTTATCCGTGAGCACCGAAGCGGTGGAGGCCGTAAGCTCCGCCTCCATATATTCATTTTCTCTGAGCAGACGTACTCCCATGCAGATGCCGCAGAACACACTCTCCCCGTCCATGGTCACGAGCTTTACCTCCGACCCCTGCTGCCGGATGGCATCCGCCTGTTCTGTCCCTGCCTTTGTGAGGAACCGGACTGTCATTGTCCCATGTTCATTGACATTTTCACTGATATGTACGTCTTTTATGTAAAGTACATCAAGGCCTGCCTGCAGAATCAGTCTGCCGAGATCGGCCTGTTCATCCTTTGATGCCATTTATACCACCTCCATCTTTCTCAGCGCCACACCGTAGAGTCTCCTGCGCAATATGCTCTCCGCTACGGGAAGCGACACGCCAATCCTGTATTCCGGCAGCCCGGGCAGCCGGAATATGTTTCTTCCCCCAATCCTGCTGCCATCCAGTACAAGCGACGATATCATTCCGTTGTCGTACCGGACGCTGCTCTCATGGATACAGTCTGCCTCGGGAAAACGCGGCACCCAATACATCGGATACTGCCGGCTTTCGTCCGATGTCGGGAAAAGCTGTATCCCTTTAAATTCCATTTCCTTCTCGTACATGGCAAGGAGCTTTTTGAGCCTGTCCGACACCAGAACGGTGGGACAGATCAGAATATCACATATTTCCTCGGCCTCATTGCCGCTGAAATATGCCACCCTTATCTTATCCAACGCCTCAAAGGACTTCTGCGGCATGGCATAACAGTATGCCTCCCCGTCCAGCCCCATCAGCTCTATCGGATTCTCCACCTTTTCGCTTTGGGATAATTCATAATACTCCATCCTGCACCTCCCCATCTCCCGGACCTTCCGCCTTCTGCATCAGGTTCACGAAGCCGGAATATTCCGTCTTTGTATCCGCATCCACCGTAAGCCCCGGCGCGTCACAGTTTCTCACGGGGCAGCCCGTAAGGATGCAGCCCCGGAACGTGACTCCGTCAAAGCTGCAGCCGTGGAATTCCGCGGGTTCGAAATACTGCGGGTTGTCCACATCCGGCTTATCCTCGAAAAATGACGTTTCCGTAAAAACCGTCTGCCGGAATACGCAGTCCGCAAAAATACATCCGGCCATTTTCACTTTATCCACCTTTACATTCTCAAACGTACATCCCTCAAACATGCAGTCGGTCATCGTGCATGCTTCCATACTGCTGTCCGTAAAGAAGCTGTCCTTAAAGGAGGAACAGCTCAGATCCAGATCCCTGAACACCTTGTCCTCGTAAAACACCGCCGGAAAGCTGCGGAACCTTAAATCCACAGTCCGTTCGCAGTTAAATATATCCACCGCCGGACGGACTGCGTATATGGTCTTCTGCCAGTCCATGTACTCTCCAATCTGTATGAAAAAGTCCGGCGCTTTTCTAATTCGGGCAAGAAGCTTCAGATCAAGCATGTCCTGTATGAAATATTTGAATCGCAGCGCAAAATAATACAGAAGGCTCCTTGTGGCACGCAGCCGCAGTGTCTCTATCATCGCCGGACGGATGTACCGGCGCAGGCTTTCCTCCGCCGCACGTGCGGACAGCTGCCGGGTGAGTCCGGCCAGCCCTGCCGTCATCCAATCTGCGGGAAGGTATCCCGTAAGGATGCTGTTCCCAAACACACGCCCGCCTTCTCCGTAGCTGTCAATTCTGTACTTGGGGTGGTCCTCCTCAAGTGATGTATATAGGAAGGACAGGTTGATCTCTGCCACGGGAGGCGCTTTTCCCTCCTCCTGAAGGGCGGCAAGCTGTTCCATATACCGGCGCAGGATTCCCTTCCATGCCTTCGTAATCTTATCTTTCTCCTGCCAAAAGGCGTCAGCCGTCTCTTCTGCTGCCTTGGCAAATATTTCAGGATATGCTTCCCGTTCAAACCTCTGTATGTATGTCTCTTCCATATGGACCTCCCCTGCTAGTTGATCAGCACTTCACTTGCCGCAAGGATTGCACTGCTCTTATTCAGGTCTATATATGCCTCTTCTGTCCCGATGATAATCTCATTCGACGCTACGATATCCACCTCGCTGGCCGCACTGATGCTGACCTTTGTGTCAGACATGATACTGATTTCTTTGTCCGAATAGATTTCAACACCTTTTTCATCCGTCAGATTGATGTAGATTTTCCCCGACTTGCCTATAATGTACATTCCTTCATCCGTGAGCAGGATTTCCTTCCCACCGGGCGCCTTCCAGCACTTGTGCCTTGGATTCTGGGGCGGCTGGGAAAAGACGGAGCTGGCTGCGAATGCTTCCCCTTCCTGTCCTGACGGGAAAAATACGCGTACTTCATCGCCCTTCTCAGGCATACAGTACCATCCGCTCCCATCACTTGACGAATATGCCGTCGAGAACGGAAACCACCAATCCCCGCCGCTGTCATATTCGTTGTCAATATCCGTAATATGAACCTGAACCTTATCTCTCATCACGTCCTTGACAGTGCCTTTCATCATCTTTCCGGATGCCTTGCTCGTGGTTTTAGGCGCCGCAATGCCTGCCACGCTTCCGTTTGCCTGCATCAGTTCGTAGCTCATGTTGAGTATCCCGTCTGCAAGGACTGCCCTGACTCCTTTGATGCGTGCGGATTTACCATTCATCGATACCGTGTCCCCGATAAACGCATACTGATAGGACTGCACCTGTTCCCCTGCAAAATCCTGCGCCATGGAATCCGAAAGCTGCGCAAGCTTGTCCACGTTTCCCCCATAGGAGAAGGAGCTGCTCTCTATCTCAACGGTTCTCCTTGACGGGGACAGCCCTACATAGAGCTGCGGTCTTGGAGCCGCGATATCTGCCACAAGGGGAGCGTTAAGCTGTGATGCCATCCGCATGGTAAACTCCCAATCCGTTTCGTTATATTTCATAATGAGCTGATCGATTGTCTTGTCTGTCACTATCATGTGCAGATCCCCATGGTCCGAAATACTGTCCGTTATAATCTGACCGTATGTCTGAGTCACCTGCTGATAGGTTTTCTTTTTCCTGGTCACGTCCAGAAGCCTGCTTGTCGTATACAGGCTTAATGTCACAATACTGTATGCGTTCTCCTGCCTCAGCCCAATATCCTTCACACAACCGCAGAACAGCTTGTCCGGCTGTCCTTCTGCCGTGGTGACAAGGCTTACGCGCAGTGTTTCATCCACACGCTGCATCAGATCCTGTGCCTGATCCGCATCCACCTCTCCCTCTATAACAGCCGTGCCATGCTCGTTTGGCCTGTGGCTGATCTGCACTGAAAGAAGCTTCTTATACGGAAAACCTTCTACTTTTAAATTTTCATAAGATATTGTTTCCATAATCCCTACCTCCCTCTATTCCCTATCCTCACAACCGTCTTTTTGGTCTTCCTCCTCGTCCGTAAAGCGGAAGGAGGCAATCATTTCCCGGGCCATCGGTTTATACCGTTCCCTATTCTTACAGTTGAAGTTAATAAAGCCAAGCAATACCCTGCCGTCAAGGGACGTGAAATACATAAGATTATAGATGGACTCCGTAATCGTGTGCGAGATTATCTCAATGCTTGAGATTGTGTGTTTTTTTGTCTTCCTCACTTTTTCCGAGAGAATCCGCACCTTTGGTCCTGTCCGCTCAAGAGCGAGTCTTGCGATTTTCAGGAAGTCCCCCATATACTCATCCGGAACCTCATGCTGCGTATAATTGTATCCGACCGCAAGGTCCAGATAGCTGTTCGAATATACCTTATCCGGCTTATTCCCGAGCGGGTAGGAGACCGCCACCTCCTCCGGTGTAAGCTCCTCGAAATCCTCAGGCATCCATATGCCTACCTTTCCATCAAGAAATAACCGCTCCGCAAAGGTAACAGGGACCATATTCACCAGAATTTCCCCATCATAGATGGATTGGCTTTTCTCCTTCTCTATGTTTTCCTGCGAAAACCTTTCACGCTCAAACTGCTCCAGCAGTTCACGCTTCTTTATCAGTTCCTCATCCAGTTCCGGCATCTGTATTCCTCCTTATTGATTATTTTGGGGATATTTTCTCAAGTTTCACGGAATTTATCTTCCGTTCCTGATCCGCTTTACCCTTCCCCAGATTCTCCATAAACTTCTCTGTCCTGTTAATTTGTTTATTTGTAACTCCCTTGTTGTATTCCGTCATAACCTCCAAAAAATCCTGATTCTTATTTTTTACAAATGAACTATATATGTTTAATGCATCCATATCCTCATTCGTATCTCCTGCTGCAGACCTGACTATCCGGGTATCTATGGCTTTAACCTGAGCCGGATTTTCATTTTTTAAATATCCGGCACATATAGCCATCTCCTGTGCAAAATCCTTCCCTTCCTTTGCATTCCCCTTAAACTTTCCAACATGCTGATTATTGACTGCATCTGCTAAATCCGAGACTTCCCGCTCCCCCATGCCAAGCTTTGTGAAGTATTTTTTTGCCGATTTAGCCATGGGAATATCCTCACCGGCGCCGCGCAGAGCTTTACCTCCATTCGTGTTACAGAGTCCCGCCATGTTTGCCGCAAAATCATGCGGGGCACTCTTCTTGGCCTTAGAGCTTTTATACGCATTTTGTATCAGCAAAGACTGCTGCTCACTAA
>CAMWYL010000098.1 GCA_947178465.1 uncultured Lachnospiraceae bacterium
ATAGTAGAGTCTGCTGTCCGCATGCTTAATCGTGTCCTCAACAACACTTCCCACGCGATGTCCCGCAACACCAAGTGTAAGTGTACAATGAATCTCTTTCCCACGGCAACGGAACACATGCTCCTCCACGTTATGGCGAATCCCCTCTGCAATCTCACAGGTATGGTCAAGTCTTTCGTTACTCAGAATCAGGATTTCCTCTCCGCCCCACCGGCACACATAGCCATGGTCGCTCACCTGCTCCTGCGCAATATGAGCGATTTCCTTTATTACCACATCTCCGAAATCATGCCCATAGGTGTCATTCACCCGCTTGAAATTATCAATATCGCACATAATCAGGCTGAACTCCTGCTCTTCCTTCAAGGCGCGGTCAAGAAAATCCTGCATACTCCGGCGATTATAAAGCCCGGTCATCGGGTCAACGCTTGCCATGTTGTCAAGGGCTACATTCCGGCTGCGCAGCTGACTCGTAATCGCCTGCATGTCCCGCACAAAGATCACGGTAACCATGAACAAAAAGACAAAGTTGCACACGGAATTGAATACATAAATCAGCAGCTCCGCAAGCGGCCCCACCTCCAACGGAAAGATTGCGCCTGCAAACAGGGAAAGCGCACGGCACCCGATAAATGAGAGTGCTGCAATCAGGCCCATTGCCGTAGCAATAAAATACCTTCTCTTCTCCTCAAGCAGAGTAACGCACATATAATATCCAAACGGAATAAGTCCGATAATATACTGCGGAAATCCAAATCTCCAGCCGACACAGATTGTCGCGACAAAAGAGTGTATGATAATCTCCCAATAGGTGAGATAAAATACCTTGATAATCTCATTCTCATATCCGCGTTTAATAATGTCAATGCATCTTATGTAAACAATCACACTGCCGACATTAAAAATAACCATTGGCCAAATATGTATTATATTAAAAAAAACGAGCAGTAACGCGTGTACGAACGTAATTGAGTAGATGATCAGCTTGTACTTAAACCGTTCCGCTTCAATCTGATGCTTCAGTATCTGTTTTATTTCGTCAATATTTTTCATATGTTGTTATATCCCTTTATCTCTTTAAAATGATGGTACTCATTAGTAGATTATATCGTATAACAGCGGTAAAGTAAATCAAAAAAACTTCAATTTCCCTTCAATTGCATCTCTAATCAGAATTTCTTAATGCATCTTCCCCTGTTTTATGATATACTGAACAGGAAACGGCAATGGTCGGACCGGCGCTGTTTTCAAATATACATAATTGGGAGGTACAAAGCATGGCTTGGTACGACGAAGCAGTATTTTATCATATTTATCCTCTGGGACTTACCGGAGCGCCAACGGAAAACGCATATGGTGAACCGGAACATCGGCTAAACACCCTGCTTCCATGGATCGATCATATAAAGGAAATCGGCTGCAATGCGCTTTACATCGGCCCTCTTTTCGAATCCGTCGGACACGGATACGAGACCACGGACTACAAGAAGCTTGACAGCCGCTTAGGAGACAACAAGGATCTGACCAATTTTGTTTCCGAATGCCACAAGCAGGGCATCAAGGTTATTTTCGACGGTGTCTTTAACCACACGGGACGCGATTTCTTTGCATTCAGGGACGTCAAAGAAAAGCGCGAAGGCTCACAGTACAGAGACTGGTACTGCAATGTAAATTTCTATGGAAACAATGAGTATAATGACGGATTTTCTTACGATAATTGGGGCGGTTACAATCTTCTCGTAAAGCTGAACCAGAGAAATCCTGCCGTCAAGGACTACATCTGTGATGTGATTCGGTTCTGGGTGAGCGAATTTGATGTTGACGGAATCCGTCTTGACGCCGCAGACGTCCTCGATTTTGACTTTATGAAGGCGCTGCGCCACACGGCAAACGAGGTGAAGCCGGACTTCTGGCTCATGGGAGAGGTCATTCACGGCGATTACTCGCGCTGGGTCAATGAAGGAACTCTGCATTCCGTGACCAACTACAATCTGCACAAGGCACTCTATTCCGGCCACAACGACCACAATTATTTTGAAATTGCGCATACCGTAAAACGTCTGTACGAGATGGGCGGCAACCGTCCGGACGGTCTGAAGCTCTACAATTTCTCGGACAATCACGACGTAGAGCGCATCTATACAAAACTGAATAACAAAGAGCACTTTATACCGGTTCATATCCTGATGTATACGCTGCCCGGTGTGCCTTCGATCTATTATGGCTCCGAGTTTGGCATCGAAGGGAGAAAAGAGAAATTCTCCGACGCGTCCCTGCGTCCCGCGCTGAACCTTAATGACTACAGCAATGCCGTAGAGAGCAACCGGTTCACACGCCTCATTGCTGCACTTGGCCACATCAGACAGAAGTCCAAGGCACTGTCCTACGGCGATTACAGGGAATTGCAGCTTATGAACCGCCAATATGCATTTTCCAGAACGCACAACGGCGAGACGGCGGTTATCACGGTCAACAATGACGACAGCGACTATGTGATGACCGTTGCCGTGGGAAATGCCGCCGTTTACATCGGCGCACTGTCGGGTCAGAAGGTTTCGGTTTCCAACGGAACCATCTGCGTCAATGTAAAGGCAAACTCGGGAGAAATCTGGCTGCCGTTCAACGAAGAGGAGCAGACTGTACCGGTTGTCGAGACAATAACCGAAAATACCGCAACAGAAAACACATCTGCAGCAGAAGATGCTTCTGTTCAGGAAACGGCTGTTGACGAAGCTTCAGGTGCACTGGTTGAGAGCAACGAAGCTCCAATCGAAGCTGCTCCGGATACCACCACTGTGAAAGATGAAACGGTATCTGTCGACAAGGCCGCCGCTATTCAGGAAGCCTTTGAGAAGGGGAGAATTGCCGGCTTGCAGGAGGCTGTCATCGCCCGTATGGAAAAGAACGGTCCTGTTACCGACCGCATGCGGCAGGACGTATACGATAATGTATACCATGACGGACTGATTAATTGGGTTAAGAGTTTTTAAGGAAACCAGAAATTTTACAGCCGGCAGAAATACCTGCCGGCTGTGGGTTTGTGACACTTTCTTTATTTTAATAAATTAGCATCTCTCTGCACTGTTTCTAATTTGTTATTTACTTCCTCAAATTTGTCATATATTTTCTGCTCCACTCTGTCGAGCTCTTTCACTATGGCGTTAAATAATTCTTTTGTTTCTTTGTCCATGTCGCAATCCTCCTATATGATAAAGCATATCACAACCCAAATATAAAGTCTATTGAATTATTCAGGGCGTTCACTTATTAATACCATTTCTTTATTTTACTGTTGCATTTTCCCTAAACGCATTTATAATACGCACAAATTTAACCTGTTCATCATGGGTAAAAATCATATTAAACTTAAACGGTCTGTCAAACGGTGTTTTCATCAAATCGAGCACATCCTTAACATATCCGTTTTCAACCACATAATCCACCACCTGATTGATAAAATGTATCTGATCGGCATTCGGTCTTTCCTCCGCAATAAATGTTGAAAATGCCGCATATGCGGAAGCTCTGTCCATCTTCGCAATCTTACGAATCAGGATGCCCAAAGGAGTATCATTAAAAGTGTTTTCATACTCTTCCTTTGTCCCTAACTCTTCCGTAAAAATGCGCTCCAATTCCTTATAATCGTCCTGCGTTATGGGCTCATTATGTATCAGTTTTCTGATAGACGGATGCTGCTTGTGCGTTTCGACATATTCGTTGACCTTCTTTTTGTAATCCGCAAAGTCATCTGTTGACATTCGAAATGCTCTTCCCTCCATTCGATAGAGCGTCTCGTCCTCAAAATCAACATAGTGAATTTTGGTTTCCTCGGATGGCAGAAACTTCATAATGCCACGCAGCTCTTTTCCGGTTTCTTCAAATTTTAAAATGTCTTTATCCTGCCAAAAGCTTTCAGATTGGATTTCCCTCAGCTCCGGCAGCTTCGCCTTTACTTCCGGAATGGTTGCGCACTCCGTCAGCAATGTCATACCATTCCGCTGCACATGGTTCTTAATCCGGTTTAAGCTTCTGGTTCCTTCGAGTGCCGACAATATCAAGCCATACATGGAATTATCAAAATTAACAGCATTTTCATCTGTCTCATACGAAGATATCAAAGGCGCCAAATGCTCTATCATATCCTCTTTATCCGCATCGCCGAGACATTCAAAACGCTTCTCGTCCCTGTACTTCTCCACATACCGAAGCGCAAGCTTTACTTCTATCCTCTCCGGATTCAAGCTGCGGATTGTTTCCAGAATATCCTTTACCAACTCATAGCGAAAAGCCTGATATTCGTCAGTCGCATATTTCGCGTTCTGTAAGAGTTTTATGATGCGCACCTTCTTTTCGAATATCTGTGCTATCGGAGACTCTATGTATCCTGCTTCCTTACCCTTGGGGTGATCACCAAAATATTGGAAGTTTCTCATATAATCAAAAATATAAAATTCCGATTTATTATTTCCGGTTCCAAAGAGATTGTCGCACAGGCGCGTTCCCCTGCCGATCATCTGGTCAAACTTAATCCTGCTGTACACCTTTTTCGCAAATACAAGATTTACAATCTCCGGCACATCAATACCCGTTTCAAGCATATCTACGGTAATTGCAATAAACGGCATTTCATTTGCCTTTCTAAAGTCCACCAAATTCTCATCAGCATATGGCTCTTCACAGATTATCGGCTTACAGAACTGTCCCTTGTACTCAGGATACAGAGCATCAAACCGCTCAACAAGAAACCGTGCATGCTTTTTCGTCTGTGCAAAGATAATCGTTTTCCCTACATGATTTCCGTTCTTATGTCGGATTCCATTATTCATCAGGTCACTGATCATTCTGTCAGCAGTGTCCTTGTTAAATATGTACCTGTTGATTTTCTCTGGCGGAATTCTTTCAGGAATCTCTCCCTCCTCTGTAAATTCCTCCTCATAATATTCCCGCTCGTCCTCGTCCATATCCTCCGGATTTAAGCCTTCCTCAGGAATCCTGGTGCCTGTCTCTATCAGATAAAACGGTACAAGCACGTGATCCGAATATACCGCCTCTTCATATTCATATACATCTGTCGGCATATTGTTCTTCATCTCGAAAAAGTCATAAGTAGACTGATGCACTGTCTTTTTCGGAGTGGCGGTCAGCCCTAATTTGCAGGCATCAAAATATTCAAAAACAGCTTTATATTTATTAAAAATGCTTCTATGCGCCTCATCTGCCACAATCAAATCAAAATGCCCCGGCGAGAAAAATCTGCTCCCATCCTCATTCAATTCCGTGTCAATTGCATTCAAAATCGTCGGATAAGTGGAAAATACAAATCTGGCGTTCCGTTCTTTTTTATCCGTTACCAGATTGCAGGTGGTCGTATTCGGTATATATTCCTGAAATGCTTCTCTTGCCTGCTTTACAAGCGCCTTCCTATCCGCCAGAAACAGCACCGTTGTGATATGCTCCCCTCTTGTAAGAACATCCACAACAGAAGCCGCAGTCCTTGTCTTTCCCGTACCTGTCGCCATAATCAGAAGACAATTCCTGCCGCCCTTTTCGTAGTTTTCACAGCATTTTGTGACCGCACGAAGCTGATAGTGCCTGTTCGTTATATTCCTGTCAATTTTTATCGTATTAAGCGGTTTGCGATGATAACGCCTTTCTATCATTTTATCCAAGTCGCAGCGTTGAAAGATACCGCTGACCATTCGTGGCGCGGAAACCATATCATCCCACAAATAGGTTTCAAAGCCGTTGGTATAGAACATAATGGGTCTGAAGCCCTGCATATTCTGAATGCAATCCGCATAAATTTTGCTTTGATTCCTTCCGTTCTCCGCAGACATAGAGGTCTTCTTTGCTTCAATCACCGCAATAATCTTTCCGGTATCCCCCCAGATAACATAATCCGCAAAGCCTGTACCGGACGCATTGGGCATCCCCACAACCGGATACTCTGTTTCAATGCAATTGCGCTTGTCCGTCTGACTGAATACATAGCCGTTATATTTTAAGTCCGCATCAATATAACGTTTACGGGTCTCCCACTCGGCCATATTATCGTCATAGATATAGGTGCGCTGTTCCATATGAGCTTTTCCGGCTTCTGCCCGCTCCTGACGCAGCAGTGCATTCAGGCGCAGCAATTCCTGTATCTGCTTATCCTTCTCATCGACGATTTTGTCCGCATTTTTCTGTATGTCCTGAATCACACGGGCATACTCCGCCTCAATTCTTTTGCTCTCGGCATTTGCGTCCGGAATGAGGGCAGCATCGAACTTCCGCTCCGTGTATTCCTGTCCATAGCAATACTCAATCCATTGTACAAAATCAAACAGAATATTCAGCGATAGAATTGCGTCCTCTCTTGAGAGGATTCTTGACGTATGTACAGACATATTCCCGTTTTTTACTATGTACTGAAGCCGCCTCCACAGGCTGTACTCCATCAGGGAAGGAAAACCGTTATTGTGCAGCAACGCCTGCAAGCCGTTGTCAACGGGTCTTCCAAGCATATTGTCAACGGAATATATCCACTTTACTCCAAGCTCCAGTGCCTTGCGGGATGCCACTGCACTCATTACGGAAGATGCAGACAGCACCTTTTCGGCATCCATGCACGCCGGGGCAAAAAGGGCATATTCTTTTTTGGGTTCCAGATAGGAAAAGTTCGTGTTCATGGGGTGTCCTTTCTACTCCGAATTGTGAAAAACCCCGCAATGTTTGACATCCACGGGAGAACCTGTTACAATAGATACATCAAAGGGGATACTGCCGATAGACGGTCAGCCCTTAGAATATGTTACAAAAAAGTAATCGCATTCCTCAGCCAAAGGGCGGTTACTTTTTGTATGGTTTATGTACGCTATCAGAATCGACATGATAATCCCAAGCATCATCAGAACGACTGTAAGCAATTCATAGTCACTCATAAAGTAATCCCTCCTTTCCCGGATTTCCCCTTGCGAAGATTTCCTTGTAGTCAGAGGGAGCAATCCCTAAACTTTCAACTCAACCATTTATATACCACATCTTGATCAGCGGTAAACTTACAACCCGACCACTTATATACCACATATCGGTCAGTGGTAGACTTTCTTTGTACTCATATTCTAGCAAGCGCAACGGGGAAAATCAATAGAACTTCCCAATAAAACTCCTCGTAGCAAGCTACGGGGTATCAGCCCGAGACTCACTTCGTTCGTCAATACTTTGTTGTGCAGCAAGCTGCGGGGAATTAAACCCTCTTTTTGATTAAAAATATTTACAAGGAAGTAATCTTACCAAAAGAACGGTTACTTTTTGTGTGATTTATGTAAGCTATCAGAATCGACACGATAATCCCAAGAATCATCAGAATGACTGTAAGCAATTCATAGTCACTCATAAAGTAATCCTTCCTTTCCCAGATTTCCCCTTGCGGAGATTTCCTTGTAGCCAGAGGGCGCAATCTATCTGCTTTTAACCAGACGGCTAACCGCTATACAGATACTCTTATCTGTATTTTTATAATATACCATTTTTTCTTTCTTCCGTTGGCTATTATTTAGAATCCCATCCTGCGGGAAGCGGTTTAAAATAATCTTGGGCGGCAGTCCTATTTCGTCGAGCATTTTTCAATTTTTTAACATCTACTTCGCTCACAAGAACAGCCGCATTTTCTCCTCCTTTAACTCTGAGTAAATCCTTTACTATGCTTTTCTTAGGTTGAACGATTCTGCTGTCCCCATAATCGGACATATTACTTTGAATACAATAACAATAGAGGTCTCGACTTAACGATTCCATTATATTTCCGAAGTAAGCAGTATCCTTATTCCACTCTACCCCCATTAATAAATCCACTTTCCCACGAAACAGGCTTCTATCATTAATGGATGTCAGTTCATAACAGCAATACGTTGTAAAATTAATTCCCTTCCAACAATATAATGAATACTTATCCCCTTCTGTACATTTGTATCCTTTTTTCTCAATAGCCTTTTTTTCTTCCGGCGAAAAGTATACTTTTTGATGGAAAAATGGTATTGTATAACGAAAGTCGTTCGTTACCAATGGTATTAATGTTGCAGTCAAATTATAAACAAATTGACCACATTTAAAATGTTCGATTCCGCATATAATAACCATTTCTTGCCCGGATGCTTTTTTCTGTAAAATGGATAAATACTCAAGGGGTACATAGCTCTCTGGCATCACTAAAATATCCGCTTTATAGCGAATTGCTTCATTCACAATCTCTGCAATCTCATTACATCGTTCAGCTCTATCCGGATTTTTCTCTTCAAGATTGCCCATCACTTCCTCAAAATCCATTCTTACATTGGCTACCGCTACCCTAACACTTTTCAGCATCGATGAAGGTTTTTGCTTTATTCTTGTATAATAATTTACACCATTATACGCCTCCACATTTATGTATCTGCTTAAATGATCCTTCTTGCCTTCTCCAAAATTAGCTGCATATTCTTTACACATTTCATGTATTACTTCCATATCTGTTGAAAGAATCTTCTTTTGCTCTTTTATCTCTTTCATCAAATTTGTAAAAATAATATCAAATGGTGTTTCAATATATGGTGTGTACTTCTTATAAGTATTATTTGGCCTTAGTTTTTTATTTGATCTAATATATTCTGTAAGAGAATACAAATTTCCTCCCTCTCCAATATCAATCGGACGGAATGAAGACATACAGGCTGACATAGATAATGGCAGTAAGCTTCTATTAATCATTCTGGAAATACAGTATGCTTTCCTACATCTTTTAATATTTCTCTCGCTATATGTTTCTATATTTAATGCATCATCCGAAAATATTTCTAAAATCTGCGTGATAACCGACTTTACCTCCTGTCCCCACACCAAAGCAAGCGAACGACATACACAGGAAAAATAAAACCGCATTAAAGACTCTTTCACTGTACAAATATCAGGATTAGAAAGATACTCAAAGTCATTTTTATGCATCGTCTCCTCGTCCATCGCACGCAATGCTTTTGCTATACTCTTCGAAAAATCCACCACTCCGTCTAAACGTCCATTAACAACATAATAATTCAATATGGTTTCCCAAAGTGTGTAATTTGATAATATCACCTTATAATCCAATAATTTATCCATCTCCTGAATAAAATAATCTATAGAATTTTCATTTTCAAACTTCGACATTAGCAGTTTTCTTGCAAACAGTTTAGAAAGTGAATACTTATCAATATCTGATTTCTTCACCGCCCTAATTTTATTGACTGTATCATCCCTTTCTATCTTTAAAATATCAATTGATTTTGTATCTTTTTCCAAGGACATTTCTGGTACAAAATTAAATTCACTTGAATTTCGGGCTATATCTTTCCTAATATGTCTCAACAATTCATCACTTCCGTCCTTATTCATATAAAAAAAACGAAATTTAGTCTTTTGCATTTTTAACATTCTATAATCTTTAATAAAATATTCGTTAGCATTCTTACCTCTTTTCAATACCCCAGCTTCAGTTAAGTTTGAAAGCATATATTTTGCAACGTACTCTATGCCCTTCTCTTGTATTTTTTCCCACAATTCATCCTCTTTGTTAATTTTTGAAACCAATAACATATCATCCACATATCTCCCATAATATATAATGGAATCTATATTGTGTATTTTTTGGTCCAATTCATTTAAAAAATAATTGGGAACAGATCTATGTCCTGTTCCCAGGTTAGAAT
>CAMWYL010000099.1 GCA_947178465.1 uncultured Lachnospiraceae bacterium
AACGGTACTTATGCGGGCGGTCTCACAATTAAAAGCGGAGGACTACTCCGGAGAACCGGAACTGAATGGCATCTATCAACGGCTGTCAAAAGGAAGGCAACAATTTGCGGAAGTCTTTGAGAAAAATATTAAGGCAGTCATGCAAATCAGTTCTCTCGATTTGACGATGCAGCATCAGACAGAAAAAATAAATGATATTTCAAGACGCGTCACAAGGGCTACGGAAACGATCTTTGGTTCCGCCGCAGGCCGCGCAAACAACCGGCATGAGGAACTGACCAATACGATCATCAATGTTTCCGGGCAAACGGATGAGGCCTATCGGAAGATAGAGGCGGGCCAAAATGAGCTGACCGATATCAAGGAGCTCTCTGACCATACGCTTGCAATTTCCCACGAAATGCAGGCGGATATGACGGAATTAATGAATATTATCAACCGTATCAGCGCGGTTGTCGCGGGAATCGATTCCATCTCTCTACAGACAAATCTGCTTGCGCTGAACGCTTCTGTGGAGGCCGCAAGGGCAGGTGAGTCCGGAAAGGGCTTCGCCGTAGTGGCAAACGAAATACGGGAGCTGGCGGGTGAAACCCAGAAGCTGACAGGGGATATGAACGCCTTCGTCGAGAACATGAAGAAGGCCTCCCTGAAAAGTACGCAAAGCTCCACACAAACAATTGATGCCCTTTCCTCCATGGCAGACAAAATCAACAATGTATGGGAGCTGAACAATGAAAGTCGGCATCATGTTTCAAAAATCAACGAATCCGTAAGTTCTATCGCCGCAGTCAGCGAGGAGCTCAGCAGCTCCATGGCGGAGATGGAGGAACAGTTAAAAGACAGCTCCACATTTATGCGCAGAGTCGGTCAGGATTTGCAACAGGCAACCGAGCCGGTATCTGACATTGAGAAAACGCTTGACGACACCGTAAAGCAGATGGGAAGCATGGCAAAGGACGTTTTCTTCCATCTGGAGAACCGGGAATTTGCCCAATATATGACCACCGCAATCTCCTCCCACCATACATGGCTGGCTAACCTCAAGAAAATGGTGGATGGCAGGACAATTACCCCATTGCAGTTGGATTCTTCCAAATGCGGCTTCGGACACTTTTATTACGCTATGACGCCGGACATTCCCGGTGTGTTGCCGATATGGGAAGGACTTGGTGAAAAGCATCGCAACTTCCATAAGTACGGTGCTGCGGTCATTAACGCAATCGGCCGGCAATCCTATGGGGAAGCACAGCAGATTTACCGCGAGGCCGAAGGATACTCCAAGGAACTGATTGCGGATATGGAGAAAATATTGCAGCTTGCAAGCGTTTAGCATAGAATAAGGGCATCGACGACTCCGCCGATGCCCTTACTTTATGGTTTATTATTTGTTTAACGTATAATTGTGATGTTTCCCTTGGAAGCCGCGTATTCATCGCCAATCACTCTGTTTAAGGAATTCACATAGGAAATCAATCCCTCTGCGTCAACAACGCCTGTGTCAATAATGTTCTCTGACTTGGACAATACATAGTAGGTATCCCCACCATCCGCCATAAAGTTATTTACCGCGATATTGTATGTAGCCTTTAAGTCAAATGCCTTACCGCCAACGCTCTCAATCGTTACGCGGCTGCCCGGATTAGCCGGTGCAAAATAGGTTGAATCCGGATACTGCTCGCCCTGTGCATACGGTACGGTTGTGTCAACCGTAAACACGATACCGGATACCTGAGGGAAGCCGCCCAACGCGTCAGGACATGCGGAGCAGGATGCTTCCAAAGCTTCCAACAGCTCTTCTCCCGTAATCGTCACGATGGAAATCGTATTGCCGTAAGGGAATACCGTATAGAGCGTATCCATGGAAATATCTCCCGGCTCAATGCTTGCACGGATTCCGCCGCCATTCTGGATTGCGCCGTCGATAACCATATTCATCTCATTTTCATCCGCATAGGTCTGTGCAATGAACTTATACGCATCCGCCGCAAAATCACCAAGGTTTGTCTCTTCCGTGCGGACACCGGGTGCACGGTTGCCGTTCAACTGGCATGTCGTTGTAGCAAAAGTACCCGCATATGCCTCATTTACGACATCTGCAAAGGTCTTAACAAAAGCATCCATATCCGGACATCCGCCGATGCTGAACATATCCGCATCGTTTACCAGCTTTGCCGTTGTCTCCTTGCCGTCATAAACCACAACGCCAATTCTTTCCAGATAATTTCCCGTACTTACAATCTTTGTTCCGTTTAAAACAACACCGCCGTCCATTCTTGTATGGCTGTGTCCGTCAACAAAGAGATCGATACCCGTTACCTGTGAAACAACGTCCAGGGAACGTCTCCCCGCGCTCTCCTCGTCCACACCAAGATGACCGATGCAGATAATGTAATCGCAACCTGCCGCTTTCAACGCATCTACCTGTGCCTGTGCGCACGCATACAGCTCCGCACCGTCAAGGAAGGTAACATCCTTTACATTCTTCGGGCTTGCCTTTGTCTGTGTCTCCGGGGTATCCAGTCCAAACACGCCGACTGTCATATTCCCGAATGCAAAGATTTTATTATCCCCAAAATAAGGCTCCCCTGTCTCCTTGCTGATAATGTTCGCGTCAAGAATAGGGAAATCTGCAGCAGCAGCCATCTCCTGAAGCGCGTCAAAACCAAAATCAAACTCATGGTTTCCAAGTGATACCGCGTCATAGCCAGCCGCATTCATAAAATAGATGGAATCCAGACCCTTGTAATAATTTACAAGATTGGTTCCCTGGCTGAAATCGCCCGCATCCAAAAGCAGTACATTTGCGCCCTGCTTCTCGTAGTAGCCCTTCAGCGCCCTTACGGAAGACATCCCCATACCGCCTTCCTCTTCATTCTTCTCATAGTGTCCATGCATGTCGTTTGTATGGATAACCACGAGCTTTCCTGTAAGGTCTTCCTTCGCCTCCGCTGTTGCTGCGGGAGTATACGCAACAATACCGGCTGCCATCGCAAGCGACAGAACGCCGACAGCGAGACGCTTCAAAAATTTGTTCATAACTTACTTCCTCCTTTTTGTATTTGCCGTACAGTACAATCATACTGACGATACCGTTTTCTGTCAAATGATTTTTGCGTTTTCTTTATTTTCCATCGCTGTTTTTTACAGCTCGCAGTTATTTACGGTTCTGGGGAACGGAATGACATCACGGATATTTCCCATACCCGTCAGGTACATCACACAACGTTCGAAGCCAAGACCGAAGCCCGCGTGACGCGCACTGCCGTATCTTCTCAGATCCAGATAAAAATCATAATCCTCCGGCTTTAAGTGGCACTCCTCCATTCTCTTTTCCAACACGTCCAGCTTGTCCTCTCTCTGGCTTCCGCCGATAATCTCACCAATCCCGGGAACAAGACAGTCCATCGCGGCAACTGTCTTCCCATCGTCATTCAGCTTCATATAGAATGCCTTGATTTCCTTGGGATAGTCCGTGACGAACACAGGGCGTCCGAATAATTTTTCCGTCAGATACCGCTCATGCTCTGTCTGTAAATCACAGCCCCAGGACACCTTATATTCAAACTCATCATTATGCTGCTCAAGCTCCTTAATCGCGTCCGTATACGTGATATGTCCGAATTCAGCGTTTGCCACATGCTCCAGCCGCTCTATCAGCCCCTTATCAACAAACCGGTTAAAGAAGGCCATCTCCTCCGGCGCATTCTCCAGCACATAGCGGATAATATATTTTAACATGCTCTCCGCGAGCATCATATCGTCCTTCAAATCCGCAAACGCAATCTCCGGCTCAATCATCCAAAACTCCGCGGCATGACGCGTTGTGTTGGAATTCTCGGCGCGAAAGGTCGGCCCGAAAGTATAGATATTCTTAAACGCCATTGCATAGGTCTCCCCGTTGAGCTGCCCGCTCACCGTGAGGTTCGTGGGCTTGTTGAAGAAGTCCTTCGAAAAATCCACCTTCCCGTCCGCTGTTGTCGGCAGATTATTCAAATCGAGCGTCGTCACCTGAAACATCTCGCCCGCACCCTCGCAGTCGCTTCCTGTTATCAAAGGCGTGTGCACATACACAAAGTCCCGCTCCTGAAAGAACCGATGTATCGCATACGCACACAGGGAACGCACCCGAAATACTGCCTGAAAGGTGTTGGTGCGCGGTCTTAAATGGGAAATTGTCCTGAGATATTCAAAGCTGTGCCGCTTCTTCTGCAACGGATAATCCGGTGTGGAATCCCCCTCAATCTCGACACGGGTTGCCTGTATCTCAAACGGCTGCTTGGCGTCCGGCGTCAACGTCACGATGCCTGTAGCAATTACCGCCGCACCCACATTCATCTTGGAAATCGCGCTGAAATTCTCAAGCGCGTCACTGTAGACCACCTGAAGTGCCTCAAAAAAGGTACCATCATTTACTACCAAAAAGCCAAAGGTTTTGGAGTCTCTTTTACTCCTAAGCCAGCCTCCGATTGTTACCTCCTTATCCGCATATTCTTTGTAATTGTGATATAACTCTCGTATGTTCGTCATCCTTTTCCCTCCTTATGACCTGTAAAGCGGGCTATGCCTAAAGTAAAAAGCCCATCCACATGCTTTCCATTATACCTTTTTCAGGCTATGTACGCAATTGTGTTTGGACTTTTTCTTAAATTAAAATTATTTTTTTTTTTTTAAATTTTATTTCTCTTTTTCCGGTTCCGCAATCTTACTGCGCCGTCTGCATCTGTGCAATCTGTATAATATCCGAAATATCCATTCCGGACTGCTCCACTGCCTCACGCAGCTCGTTCAGCTCCTCCATCTTCTGCATATTCAGAAGGTCGTTCAGTTCTTCCCGTTCCTTCTTGATTCTCATGGACAGCGCCTCAATCAGTTCTTCCTTCTGCGCTATTTTTTCCTGCAATGATTTCTTAACTCCTCTTGCCATTTTCATTCTCCTTATCCGTTTTTATACAATACCACAGTCGGGGTATTCCATTATACTTCTAATATATTATATGGACAAGATTCCAAAAATATTCATTTCAGAGGAAAATACAGGAAAAATCCCGCACGCTGACACATGCGGGATTTTCAAATCATATTATTTCATTATCTCTTCAGATTTACAAGCTCTTCAAGGAGTGTATCTGATACGGTGATGATACGGCTGTTTGCCTGGAAACCTCTCTGTGTCGTAATCATATCCGTAAATTCCTGTGAAAGGTCTACATTACTCATCTCCAATACACCGGTGGTCATGTCGCCCGTACCACTCGCCTTGATGTCTACGCCGATACCGTCAAACTCACCGGAGTTTGCAGTTGAGGTATAGAGATTGTTACCCTCATTCTGGAGACCCATCGAATTCGCAAACGTCGCAACCGCAATCTTCGCGATTGCTCTTGACATACCGTTGCTGTAATTGATGGTAACCGTACCGTCCGTACCAATGGAAGCGCCTGTCATAACACCAACCTTACGTCCGTCCACCTTCTTGCCGGCTACGGTTGATTTGTTTCCGTTGTCAACGTTTGTCGTCTTGGACATGTCAAAGGACACATTCGAGAAATTCGGGCCAAGCGTACTCAGATTCAATGTGAAGCTGGTATTTCCTTCACTTCCGACATACTCAAAATCACCGTTACCTGTATTATACACAACGTTAAACGACGTGCCTACAACTGTGTCCGTCGGATCAGCATCATCACCATTAGAATCCGTCATGCCAATCAAGGTAATTGTATAGTTCCCTTCTATTCTGGTATCAAGTGTTGTATCCTCTACAGAGGTATACTGCGCCTGTGTCTTCGGTGTACCATCTGTCGCCAGAAGCGCTGCCACATCCGCATAATTCAGATTTACCGCTGCACCCGCTAAGCTGCCATTCGCTGCCACAGGTCCCGCTGCAACCTGATTGAACGCATACTGTGTCGGTGTGCCATCCGTATAAACCTTTTCCGTAACAAGCAGACCTCCCGCAAAAGCAGCTGCTAAAGGCTGTCCTGCCGCTGTTCCAAGAGTCGGAACCGCTCCATACAGAGCCGTTATAGCCGCTTCATCTATATCCAGAACTCCAAGCCTTGTATTTCCGTCTACATCACCACCTGCATTCTTATAGCCCACATATCCGGTCTCTCCGGAGAATACCACTGTTATTTGCGATCCCTTTAAGGTCGAAGCATCTCCCAAATCCGTAATCTTATAATGTGTCAAAAAGTCATCACTGATCGTAACTACTACAGGGTCATCCTTTGTTCCTGGCACATGCCCGGTACCGGTTCTTGCACCTGCAGCCCCGGTTCTTGCCTCATTCTCAATCGCCTCCAACAACGCGCTCGGCAGTCCCGTTGCGCTCAGCTGGTCGCCCAATGCATTCGTTCCAGCAGCGGCACCTGCAACCGTTTTATAGAATTTCAATGTAGAAATATCCTCATTTACAATACATCCGGGCAGCTGATACAGCTTCTCCGTATTCGTCACATTCTTTGTTGAGGTCTGGCTGTTTGTCACCGGCTTAATACCGAACTTCAGATTATACTCATATCCTCTGTCATCATAAGTCTGAATATTAATCTGACGTCCTGACGTTGTCCCAAGGTTATCATCATACTTATCAATAATACCGGTAATACTCGCCATTGTTGTATATGCTGCAGGATAAGTCTGCTCATTCATAATGTTAATCGGCTTTACCGTACTTGCGATAATTGCCTCACCGCCATCATCAGTCGGCTGCTTCTGCGTCCAGCCCATTACCGTATAGCCGGTATTTGCCATCGTAAGATAACCCGCCGCGTCCACCGCGAAAGAACCGTCTCTGGTAAAGTAGTTGCTCGTACCGTCGCTGACAATGAAGAAGGCCTCACCGTTCAGCTTTATATCAAAAGGATTGCCTGTTGACTGTGTTGCACCCTGCGTTGTGATGGATGTATTGATTGCACCAGTCTTAACGCCAAGACCAATCTGTCTCGGGTTCGTACCGCCGATTGCGCTCTCCACATTCGGACCTGTCGCCGCCTGTGTCGTCTGGTAAAGCATATCTGAGAAATTAATCGACTTTGACTTATAGCCTGTCGTATTAACGTTTGCAATGTTGTTACCGATAACGTCCATTCTTGTCTGGTGTGTCTTTAAACCCGATACACCAGAGAAAAGTGATCTCATCATAATTAAGTGACCTCCTAATTCTTTCTGTCGCCGTAATTTCCGAAAACCTGTAGATACCTTCAAAATTTCCATGCGAAGAACCGCAGGTAATTATCAAAGTTTCCAAACGAAGAACTGTAGGTTCTTCTAAATGAAAACCGCAGGTAATTATCAAAATTTCCATGCGAAGAACCGCAGGTTCTTCTAAATGAAAACCGCAGGTTTTCATTTTCCCATCCGTCATTCAGGGAATTCAAGCCTCCTAAAAGGTCCGGCCTGTTTCTTAAATAATTACGGCACCATCAATATTGGTGAAAATATTTTCGTCTGTTTCCGTCTGTTCCATTGCTGTAATCACTGTATTGTTTTTGGTATTTACGATAAAAGCAAGCTTATCAACCAGCACAAGGCTCTCCTTGATGCCCTTCTGCCCTGCCTTTTTCGTACCGTCATTCAACCTCTCCAGTTGCGCATCCGTCAGCTCAATGTTCCTGTCGCTCAACCGGTTTGACGCATGCTTTGAGAACTTCAACGCACTTCCCTGCGTCTGCTGACTTTGCAGGATCTCCTCAAAGCTCATCCCCTGGGGCGTCTTGTCACTTCTGCTGACCTTCTGCTGTTTTAAATATGTATCCTGTAGCTGCTCAATGGAAAGGAATTGATTATTGCTGATATTCATATGCATTCCTCCTCACCATACTTCCGTCCTTCACTTTATGCCTCGCCGGATTCTCCTTCAGAGCTTTCCTGATTGCCGGAACCCGTATTTTCGGACGTGTTCTCATCAGAACCGTTCTCCTGCTCTGTCTTATCCGTGGGATTCACTGTGGTTCCCGTATCCCCGGTAGTGTCTCCCGGTGTCTCCACCTTATCGGCAGTATCCGTTGACGGTGCTTTCTCCTCAGAGCCCTTATAGACTACCACTGTCTCCGCAGACTTCTCACTCATCTCTTTCATCTGCTTAGAAGTCTCCTCCACAGTCGTAGCAAGTACCTTGAGCTTTTCAAGAATTGCATCCATCCTGCCGTTAAAGCTTAACAGAATGTCATCCAGCGTCGTCTCCTTCTTCTGAGAGATATCCACGAACTCAACACCGTAATCATCACGCAACTTCGCAATATAACTCACCAATGCAGCAACTTCGTCTCCTGCATAGGTCTGCATAAAGCTCTGCTGATAATCCGTCAAACCGTTCACAAAGTCGTAAAGCTCCTGTACCACATCCGCATAGCTCTTGCTGATGTAATCAATCGGCGGCAGTGCATCCATCTTTGCAACAAACTCTCTGTACAAATCATATGCCTTTGAGTATTCATCACTGATAACACTGTCCAGATCATCCAGACTGTATTTCTCCCCGTCAATAACCAGAATAGACTTACCATTCTCAACGCTCACGTATTCAACAACGCCCTTCTTGGAGCTTACCTCACCTGTCGCGCTGTTGCGGAAGCTCATTACGACCTCCTTGCCAATCAGGCTGTTCGCACGCAGCTGATCCATGGACTCGCCCATCTCGCTCATCTTCTGTACCTGTGTAAAGGTCGCGTACTGTGATACCCACTCCGTATTGCTCGTCGGCTCCAATGGATCCTGATTCTGCATTTCCGCTACCAGAAGTGTCAGGAACATATCGCTGTCGATCGTACTGTTATTTTTCTTTGTTGCAAGAGAGTCTCCCGAATCGGTTCTCGTCTGAAGCACTCCGTCTACCATAGGTGCTACTAAAGCCATTGTAACGCCCTCCTTTCTTTCACATGGCATTATGCCACCGCACTATGCCATGATGCTATGCCAATAAATCCATGGAATTTCCGTTTATTGCCATCATTTCCATTGCAATGCGTGTCGCATCATCTGCGCCCTGCATTTCCTCCAACAGCTCCTCATCATCCTCAAAGGAATTAAAGTTAATGCTGTTTTTCCTTGTACCGCGCACGCGCTCCGCATTTCTGTCCTGCTCGCCGCTTTGCTGCTGTTGGCTGTTCTCCTCAAGGTTTCTCTCAAGCTGGTGGCTTGCTACCGATACCTCAATAGCCTCAACCTTCACACCCTGCTCTTCAAGATTTGCCTGAAGCTGTGCCGCCTGCGCCTCAATCGCGTTCTTTACCATCTCATTCTGCGTGAGGAACTCTGCCGTAACCACACCGCCCTTTGTCGTAAGAGATACGTTGACGGTTCCAAGGCTTGCGGGATGTAACTGCAATTCCATTTCCGTGAGTTCTTCACCCTTTACAATCTTCACCATGTCCGCAATCTGTCTGAGAATATTTTCCGTATCTACGGAGGTGTATCGCTCAACCGCAGATTCTGCCGCCGCCTGCGCCACCTCATTCAGATTATTTTGATAATTCTGCGCAAGATTGTTCTGCTGCTGTCCGTAATCCTTCGCCTCATGCTTATCCTCATGGGGCTTCTGTGATGTCAGCTTTACGGTCGCATTCTTACCTGCCTCGCTCTCCGCGGACTGCTGAAGCATTGAAAGCTCCTTCTGGTTTGTTGTCGTCTTGTCTTCTGTAATTACTACTGCCGGAG
>CAMWYL010000100.1 GCA_947178465.1 uncultured Lachnospiraceae bacterium
TCTTTCCGTCTGTTGGTTATAGTAAATCAGGCACTCGTAATTATCGGCGCCGATTTTCCGCGGACTTTTTTCATAATTTGCAAATTGCATCATTGCGCGTTCCAGGGCATTGCGTTTGTCCTTTATGATAATACGCGCGGGCTCGCGGTAATAGGAGTGTTTCAGCGATTTATTGGTGTCAGGAAGTCGGTTTACGGTTTTGCCGGTGGATATTATATTAACAATACGGCTCAGGTTCAGGATTTCAATTCTCGGGTTCCGCTGTAAATGAGATTCGACTGCCAATAACCGAAAGCGGTCGTTCTTTATGGAGTATTCGAGGCGGCAGGGCAGATAACGGTGATGCACGCGATGGTTCAGGCGTGATTCGTAAAGGATATCCAAATATTCGTGATTTTGGATTGCTTTCATAATAAGCTGAAAGTGTTTCCTGTAATCCGGATTTTGATAGTCGTCCTTGTCAGCGAAGCGATCATAATAATAGAAATCATCTGCCTGATAAAGTGGTTCAACGTCCGCAAACACCGTATTAATATGCGAGATTTCCTCGTCGCTGAGGAAAAGACGTATCTTATCATCCGTAAGAATCGCCTTTATGTAAGCCCTTTGCAGTCCGGTGAGCGGGACATAAAAGTCCGTGGAGAATTTAGAGCGCAGGATACCGTTCTGCTTTTCATAAAAGCCCCATCCGTGCTCCGTGAGCTTTGGGAGCAGATAGAGAATGCTTTCCTCAAAGCAGTCATTTTGAATGCGGTAATGCAGTTCCTTTTCGGAGATACACTTTTTCGCCTCAATCAGGGATTTGATTACCTGAAAGTAGCAGTTATAGACTTCTGAAAACAGCTCGGTCATTTGCATTCCTCCATATTTTCATTTTCCTCAAAATACATGCGATACATCGCCGCGAAATCCCTCTGAAAAAGCCGGTTGAGTTTCGGGTCGTCTGATTCGATTGACATGATTCTTCCGATGAAAGTGCGAATCCACGGCAGCATCTCATTTGCGTCAAATACATCCGTCTCATAACAAAAGGTATCAGGAGCGATGCGGCGGATACTGCCGCCTTTTCCCTCGCGTTCCAGACGGTTCAGAATATAAGCCTCGGAATGTTCGCTGATATGCAGCGTCAGCTTCACACGCTCCAAATGCCTGTGATTACCGTTTTGAAAGGAAACGCCCCATGCAAATGCCTTGTTTTTTTCCAAGCTCTCTCTGACTTCCTTATAATCGGTATACGGCTCTTTGGATTCCACATTTTTTATGGCGTCCAGCCGTACAGATGTAAAGCGCTTTGCTTTGGGGAGATAAAGGCACAGGTAGCGTCGTCCCGTTCGGGTACTGATAAAGATTTTTAACGGAACGCCTTCTGTTTCCTGAAAAACTTCTGATTTGGTGCTTTTGATGTTTAACAGCACTGTCTTTTCTTCGTGCATGGCCTCAAGAAGGGAGCGCAGTATTTCGTCCTCCAAGGTATGAACAAAGAAGCTGTGCTTAATGCGGAAAATATTATTTTGGAGAGAAGCATTCTCCATAATGGTATTTCCCACGATTCCAAGCGGAGAGGAAAGCTGATAAAATTTGACCGCATCGGCCAGATGAGGATGTGCGGACAGCAATTCCCGAAACGGCTGCCTGAGGCTGTACAGGATTTCCCTGCCGCTTTTTTCCTTTGACAGAATACCGTCTTTGGCATATTGGTTGCATTTCCGGCGGACGATTTGCGGGTCGAACATGACGTCATATTCCGCGAGAATGCCGTCTGTTATTTCCTCCGCTGTATTTGGGGCAAATTCCCGCAGATAATCTAAAATATAGAAATGCAGCATAATATCATTGTCCGTGAAGCTTTTTGCCTTCCACACACGGTATAGCGGATTCGTGTCAAGCAGATTGCTGTCGATGGACAGGTAGATATTCTTTCCGTTTGCGTTATAATCCTGCCTGACATAGCCGGACAGCCAGCTCTCCAGTCTGCGGCGCTCGTTATCATAGGTACGGCCGCTCCAGCCGCTGAATTCGTCGCGTTTCTTAAAGCCATATACAAAAAAGTCGCGGACATATTCACGGCTTTTGGAAAAGGACTTGATTAACTCTTTAAATTCCGACATATAAAAACCTTCATTTCCGTTTGGGGTGTTTTTCCCATTATAGCATATATAGCATAAAATGGCGCGAAATGTAAAAATTAATCCTTGTCTCCGTTTGGGGATTATGATAAAGTGAAATCGTGAGAACCGTCAAATTTCTTGGGAATATCCCCGATTTTTCCGTATACTGTAAAACCGGCCCGTATACACGAATTTCAGTTTCAGAAAATAAATTCGCATTTTAGTGTTGACACAAACGAACAAATGTTTTATAGTAGAAAACAGGTAAAACATTTGTTCTAAAAGAAAAGGAGTAGGAACATGGAAAAAGAAGAAAAATTAAAGGCATTGGATGCCGCACTTAGCCAGATAGAGAGACAATATGGAAAGGGAGCAGTGATGAAGCTGGGGGACCCCACCGCGCAGATGAATGTCGAGACCATCCCGACAGGTTCGTTGAGCCTTGATATCGCGCTGGGCCTTGGCGGGATTCCCAAGGGCAGAATCGTGGAAATTTACGGTCCTGAGTCCTCTGGTAAGACGACCGTAACATTACATATGATTGCAGAGGTGCAGAAGCGGGGCGGTATCGCAGGCTTTATTGATGCGGAGCATGCATTGGACCCCGTATATGCCAAGAATATCGGCGTGGATGTGGATAATCTGTATATTTCGCAGCCGGACAACGGCGAACAGGCGTTGGAAATCACAGAGACGATGGTTCGTTCCGGTGCGATTGATATTGTCGTGGTGGACTCCGTGGCGGCGTTGGTGCCCAAGGCGGAGATTGACGGTGATATGGGTGATTCCCATGTCGGTCTGCAGGCACGATTGATGTCGCAGGCGCTTCGTAAGCTTACGGCCGTTATCAGCAAGTCGAATTGTACGGTTGTCTTTATCAATCAGCTTCGTGAGAAGGTTGGCGTTATGTTTGGCAATCCTGAGACAACGACAGGCGGACGTGCGCTTAAGTTCTATTCTTCTGTCCGCCTTGATGTCAGAAGAATTGAGTCCTTGAAGCAAAGCGGCGAGGTCATGGGAAACAGAACCCGTGTAAAGGTCGTAAAGAATAAGATTGCGCCGCCGTTTAAGGAAGCGGAGTTTGATATTATGTTCGGAGAGGGAATCTCATCAGAGGGAGACATTTTGGACTTGGCCGCGAATGTCAATATTGTTGTGAAGAGCGGCGCGTGGTACGCGTATGACGGCAATAAGATTGGACAGGGACGCGAGAATGCGAAGCAGTATCTGCGGGATAACCCGGAGGTTTGCAGTGAGATAGAGAATAAGGTGCGTGCACACTTCGGACTTCAGGGGGCAAAGATTGAGCCCCCGGCAGAGGAGAAGACTGAGAGTAAGGAAAAGGCAAAGTCGTCCAAATCAGCAAAGGCTGAGGGACTGGCAGCAGCAGAATAGAGATGGCAGGTAGATTGCGATGATGGTAACAGATATAGCGGAGCTGTCAAAGACAAAGGTAAAGGTCTGCACCGATAATGGTGAGACCTTTGCTCTTTATAAGGGGGAGCTTCGGAAGCTTTGCATTGAAAAAGAGAAAGAGCTTCCGGAGGATGTGTATCGTCAGATTATGGATGAAATACTGTCCAAAAGAGCGAAGCTTCGATGTATGAACCTGTTGAAAAGCAGGGATTACACGGAGTACCGGCTTCGGATGAAGCTGAGGCAGGGGTTCTATCCTGATGAAATAATTGATGAGGCGCTTGCGTATGTGCGTTCTTATGGATATATTGATGATGTCAGATATGCAGGGAGCTATATTGAGCAGGCAGGGAGCGTGAAGAGCAGGAAACAGATAGAGAATTGTCTGTTGCAAAAGGGCATATCAAAAACAGATATAGAGAAGGCCTATGAACGGTATGCTGCGGAGGACGACTTCATAGATGAGAATGCCGTTATCGAACGACTTCTTGCGAAAAAACATTACGACCACAGGAATGCAACCTATGAGGAGCGTCAGAAAATTATCGGTTTTTTATATCGAAAGGGTTTTTCTTTGGATAACATATATCAGGCTGTTGAGAGAGGAGAATGATAAGTGGAAAAAAGGGAAAAATTGGAGGCAATTCAAGCGTTACGTGCATTGGCATTTATTGGAATATTGTGTCAACATTGTAGCGTGGCAAGATTGGGAACATGGGGAGTGTCTGTATTTTTTGTTTTATCCGGATTTATTCTTACGTTTACATCATTACGTGAAGGAAGACAATTTTCACCCGGAATACGTAGGGGGGTATTATTTTCGCTTTTTAAGATTAATAAATTATATTTAACACATGTAGTTACTACATCTGCTGTATTAGTGTTGACACTATATTCAATGTATGTTGATGGCAATTTGAACCAGTGGCCGAAACAGCTATTTTATTTAATTGTAAATTTGTTATTGGTTCAGGATTGGTTTAGAGCGGAGGCAATAAGGTGCTCACTTAATGGGGTAGCATGGTACTTGTCAGCTATGACATTTCTGTACTTTATTTTTCCGTTCATTTTCCCTGTCATTAAAAAATATAAAATACATAAAAGTGGAGTCACCGTTTTGAGCATTACCTATATAGTGCAGATAATTATTACTGTGCTAATGCGAAATACAGAGTCTTATTTCACCTATTTTTTTCCTGTATATAGATGTTTTGATTTTTTTTCCGGATGCAATATGGGGTATTTATTTTACTGTAATAGTATCAGCAATGCGGCTATGAAAGTATATAATGAAGAAAACACTAAGAAATATACTTTGTTTGAGGTTTTAGGAATAATATTAGTGGTCGTAGCGATTTATGTTAATTGGAATATAACGAAAGGGCTGGAGTGGATTAACAATTCTTTATTATATTTACCTTCATCCTGTGTAGTGATATATTTGTTTGCTTGTGAAAAAGGGATGATAACAAGATTCTTAAGAAATAAAATATTAATAGACATAGGAAACATTAGCGGATATGCATTCTTAATTCATCAAACAATTTTGTACTATTTTCAAGCTGTTTATTACAAAATTTTTGATAAATATGTTGAGCCTATTGTACAAGTAATATGTGTTTTCTTCTTAACGATAGTTGTTACGAAAGCATGGGTATTTGTGTGTGCACATTTCCATTGTAAGACCATCCATAAAGTCACCTCTTAGTCTGATAAAAGGGTATTGGCTTTGATCGGAGCAACCGAGGCGTATATGATCCTTTCGATGTTATATGCGATCATACTCCATACAGCAGCGGGGACATATATTCAGTTGGTGATATTTGCGGTATTACTTGCAGTCAGCATTGCGGGATTTGCATTTTTTAAGGGCAGCCAGGCCTGCGGACGGGTAGTGACCGGTTCGGGAGCAGTGGTCTATCTGGTGTTGATGTGCCTTGGCTCTGAGGAGCTTACATATGTGTATGCGTTCCCGATACTGATAGCATCTATTATGTATCTGAATAAGAATTATGTGCTGGCAGGTTCATTGGTAATTGTTATTGCCAATATTGTCAGAACAGTGAGAGACATTTCTTCCGGCAGTATGAATGTCGGTTATGCCATGATTCGATGGGTGATGACGATATTGATTTGTGTCGCGGCTTATGTTGTAATGCAAGTCATTCAGCGGTTCAATGAGGATAATGTCGCGAGTATTCAGGATTCGGCGGATCGACAGGCAGAGATATCGAAACAGATGGTGTCCATCGCGGATGAAATCGGCAGGAATTTTGCCAGTGTCAGTGAGATGCCGGCGGAGCTGAAGGCAGGCATTGATGCGGATAATTTTACAATTAGCAATATCGCGGAAAGTACGGAGAGCACTGCACAGGTAAAACAGGAGCAGGCGCAGATATGTACATTCGTACAGGAGAGCTCGGATGAGGTCGAGAAGGATACCACGAGAGTAGAGACAGCGGCTAAAAACACCTCAAAGAACGTGGCGGAGGGGACGGCTCTGGTGCATGAGCTGAAGGAACAGGCTGAGGGCGTGGAACAGGCAAGCAGGGAGAACGTGGAGGTAACGTCAAGACTGATATTCCTTGTTAACAGCGTAGAGAGTATTGTGGGCGATATTCTGAATATATTCTCACAGACAAATCTTCTGGCGTTGAATGTGTCCATTGAGGCGTCGGAGCGGAAGACCGGCAAAGGCTTTGCGGTGGTTGCTGATGAGATCAGACAGCTTTCAGAGCAGACCAAGGAGGCAACAAACCGTATCACAGGTATTATCAATGAACTGACGGAAGATGCGAAGAGCGCTTCGGACAGTCCGGATAATTCTGTGGAATACATTAAGCGACAGACAGAGAAAATAGAGGTTGCGAGGGAGAAATTCGAGAGCTTTGACAGGGAGGTAGAGTAGCTGTCGAGCAGCATCCGCCATAGGGACAAGACCATAGCGGACATTTTGCAGGCAACGGGCGTTATTTCCAAACAGTATTTCCCATATGTCCGCGACCGGCGAAAAGGTTGCGGTCGCTTTGGGAGAAAGTGTAAAGACCGCCTCCCACACTGTAAGCAGAATGGAGGAGTGCAATCGAGTATTGGAAAATATCAAGGTGCCGGCGGGGCAGCTTGAGGCATGTGCAAGGCAATAATGCTGTGATTTTCGGGAATATCCGCATTATGTTTTTGATAAAATTCGGGACAAGATTTAATCGAATTTTGAATTGATTACTATTGACATAACCGGCCATAAAGGGTAAAATTGATATGTTGTAATATCAGCATCTGATTCTTGCACAGAATGTGCATTTGAATAATATGCAGTCGGAATACATTTTATTCCGCTTGAGATTGTACAATGAAAACTAAATAAGGAGGTGCTCCTGTACATGTACTATGCAATAGAAGCCATTGTTATCATTGCATTATGTGTAATAGTCAGCTTCTTGGCATTTTCCAATTATAAGAAGCATGTCGAACAGACAATTGGAAATGCGGAGGATGAGGCGAGAGCGATTATTGATGAGGCACTCAAAACTGCTGAGACCAAAAAGCGCGAGGGACTTCTTGAGATTAAGGAGGAATCCATTCGAACCAAGAATGAGCTTGACAAGGAAATCAAAGAGCGTAGGGCAGAGGCGCAACGCTATGAGAGACGGGTACAGCAGAAGGAGGAGAGCATTGATAAGAAGGCAGACGCCATCGAGAAGAAGGAAGCAGGATTAGTTGCACGTGAAGAAGAGCTTGCTAAGCAGAGAGAAGTTGTTGCAAGACTCAACGAGGAACGGGTGCAGGAACTCGAGCGAATTTCGGGATTAACCTCTGAACAGGCAAAAGAGCATTTATTAAAAATTGTTGAAGATGAAGTAAAACATGAAACTGCAGTAATGATTAAGGAAATGGAAAACAGGGCGAAAGAAGAAGCGAGCAAAAAGGCGAGAGAATACGTCGTGACAGCTATTCAAAAGTGCGCTGCGGACCATGTATCTGAAACTACGATTTCTGTGGTGCAGCTTCCAAATGATGAGATGAAGGGAAGGATTATCGGTAGAGAGGGACGTAACATCAGAACTCTCGAAACGCTGACTGGTGTTGAATTGATAATTGACGATACACCGGAAGCAGTTATCCTTTCAGGTTTTGATCCGATTAGGAGAGAGGTTGCAAGAATTGCCCTTGAAAAGCTTATCGTAGATGGACGTATCCATCCGGCAAGAATCGAGGAGATGGTTGAGAAGGCGCAGAAAGAAGTAGAAGTAATGATTAAAGAGGAGGGTGAGTCCGCCACACTTGAAGTCGGTGTGCACGGTATTCATCCGGAGCTTGTAAAGCTTCTTGGTAAGATGCGGTTTCGAACAAGCTATGGCCAGAATGCATTAAAGCACTCTATTGAGGTAGCACATCTTACCGGTCTGTTGGCCGCTGAGATGGGCCTGGATGTGCGGATGGCTAAGAGAGCGGGACTGCTCCATGATATTGGTAAGGCAGTTGACCATGAAATGGAGGGCTCACACATACAGCTTGGTGCGGATTTGTGTAGAAAATATAAGGAATCCGCAGTTGTTATTAATGCTGTAGAGTCACATCATGGCGATGTGGAGGCGCAATCACTGATTGCCTGTCTGGTACAAGCTGCGGATACGATTTCAGCCGCAAGACCGGGCGCGAGACGTGAGACGCTGGAGACATATACAACCAGATTAAAGCAATTAGAAGAAATAACCAACAATTTTAAAGGTGTCGATAAATCTTTTGCTATTCAGGCAGGCAGAGAGGTTCGTGTAATGGTAGTTCCTGAGCAGATTAATGATGCTGACATGATATTGCTTGCACGAGATATTTCAAAGCAGATAGAAGCAGAGCTTGAATATCCCGGGCAGATTAAGGTCAATGTTATTAGGGAATCTCGTGTTGTTGAGTACGCGAAGTAATTCATGTAACATGAAATGCAGACCGCTGCGAATTGTATATAAGACAATTCACAGCGGTTTTTCAATTTTATATTGCTATACAAAACAGCACTTTTGGTCAAGAAATATCTCTCCGGCTGCGGTATGCTATACTTGTAACTTACCTTGGGAGGTTGAAGTATATGAACAATGATAATCCGATATTCCGTTCTCTGGCAATAATAGAGGAAAGGATACAGGAAAAGCTGACGGTTGAAAATCTTGCGGACTGTATCCACCTTTCCAAATATCATTACCAGCGCATGTTTCGTGAGACGGTGGGCGACAGTGTTATGCGGTATGTGACCAGACGCAGGCTGTCCCTGGCGGCGGAAGAGCTGGCAGGGACAGATGTTTCCGGCAAGGATATGTCTATCAAGGATACATCTATCCTTGCAATCGCGTTAAAGTACGGCTACGATTCTCATGAAGGCTTTACACGCAGCTTTCGGGCATATATGGGTGTGACGCCAACGGAGTACAGGAGGTATCATCTGTCAATCGCCTCCCCTATTATGCCAAAGGAGAGATGTGCAATGTTATATTCAAGTGTTACGGACGAGATGCTTCGGGAATTAAACGGTCTGATTGTTCGGATCAAGGAAACAGTGGACGATACAAGGAAATACAGGGAGACTGTGCCGGAGGACGCGGCAATCTACAGGCAGTTCTGGGAATTTATTGCCGATATGACGGATGCCATGACGGCGGAGCTGACACAGACTTTGAAGCGCATCACGGTCATTGCGCAGCGGCCGGATGAAATATCGGCCCGCTTTATGATTATCAAGGCGATAGAGGATATGGCGTTTTGGTCAGACATTACGGTCTTTCAGACAGGACTGATGATTTCACGGGCAAAGCCGGAGCATCGAAGGATGTTTGAGCCGATTTGCGACAAGTATGAGCAACTATCGCAGGAGGTGCGCATGAAATCCGGAAAGCTTGTAGAATTCTTCAATGAATTGTCCGCGTTAATTTTCCGTGATATGAGAGAAAATGCGCAGGAACGGATACGGAAGACAGTGGAAGCGGGCAGGGCAGCTGCGGAGGAACTATCGGCCGGAGGAGAGAGAGCGCGTGAGTATGCTTATGTTGCAGAGGAGGTTAAGGCAATTGCGGATAAGCTTTCTGCCATGCCGCTTGAGGAGATTACCGCAAGCTTTTTGGAGGATGATATCTTT
>CAMWYL010000101.1 GCA_947178465.1 uncultured Lachnospiraceae bacterium
CAAGGAGAATGCGAAGCATTCTCTTAATCGTCGCTGCCGAGCGACGATTTTTTTACGCCAAATCGGGAACGTCATTTCTGACGTTCCCTGTAAGTCTGTCATATATCTACTGATACATCTCCGCATAATAGTTCTGATAATCGCCGCTTGTGACGTTCTTCATCCAATCCTCATGCTCGAAGTACCACTTGATGGTTTTCTTGATTCCCTCCTTGAACATGGTCTCCGGCTCCCAGCCTATCTCCGCCTTGATCTTGTCCGGCGCAATGGCATACCTTCTGTCATGCCCCTTTCTGTCTGCCACATAGGTGATCAGATCCTTTGACACCAAGGCCTTTCTCGGGTCGTCCTCGGAGAGCTGCTCCTGCAGGGTCTCTATAATAATCTCGATGATTTCAATATTCTGCTTCTCGTTGTGCCCGCCGATGTTGTAGGTCTCGAACAGACGTCCCTGCTCCTGAACCATATCAATCGCCTTGGCGTGATCCTCCACATAGAGCCAGTCGCGGACATTCTTACCGTCCCCGTAGACAGGAAGGTTCCTGCCCTGTAAGGCATTGTTGATGATCAACGGTATCAGCTTCTCCGGAAACTGATAGGGACCATAATTATTGGAACAGTTGGTAATATTGGCAGGAAACTTGTAGGTATCCATATAGGCTTTTACCAGCATATCCGAGGAGGCCTTGCTCGCCGAATAGGGACTGTGCGGATCATAGGGGGTTGTCTCATAGAAATACTCCCCTTCGTTCTCGAGAGAACCATACACCTCATCCGTCGATACATGGAGGAACTTCTTCCCCTCCTTGAAGCTTCCATCGGGAAGCTCCCATGCAGCCTTCGCACAATTCAGCATCACCGCCGTACCGAGCACATTGGTCTGCACAAAGACCTCCGGGTTCTTAATGCTTCTGTCCACATGGCTCTCCGCAGCAAAATGAACCACTCTGTCAATGTCGTTTTCGGCGAAAATCGCCGCAATCGCCGCTTTATCGGTAATGTCAGCCTTCACAAACACATAGTTGTCTCTATCCTCAATATCCTTGAGATTTTCAAGATTTCCGGCATAGGTCAAAGCATCCACATTGATGATTTTAATCTCGTCGCCATATTTCCGAAACATATAGTGAATATAATTCGAACCAATGAAGCCGGCTCCTCCCGTTACCAAATATGTCCTCATCGAAATTTACCTCCGTTAATGTGAAATAAAAATTTCACCATTCTGATTTATATGCCCGCAGAAGCGGGCATATGGGAGTTCGTGTACAATTCTCCTAATTTATTCTATCCCGAAATGGAAAATAATGCAAGTTAATATCCGAGATAGCTCAAATTTAAGTCAACCTTTCCGCTGATTCCGCTGATGGTACCCTTGCTGGAATACTGCCACATGTCAAAGCGGCCCTTGTAGCTCGGTGCGGCTGCGTACTGTGCAAGCCATATCCTGTAATTGCCGATGGCGCCCATGTTCAGCTTCGACTCAAACCATGTCTTTGACGCATAGATACCGGGCTGATATCCCGCGCTTGCAACGGTCTGACAGAATGCATTGACAACTGCCGTTCTGGTTGCAACGTCAATCTTATCGGCTCTTCCACCGCTGGACTCGGTATCAATAAATATCGGATAGGTGAGGTTATAGCCCTTTGCAAGACTTACCGCAAGGGAAGCTTCCTTTACGGCCTCTACCTCGTCCACCGCCTGCGAGAATACATAAATTCCAACCTTTAAGCCTGCAGCGGTCGCGCCTTTGATATTCTTCTTGAAGTTCTCGTCCTCAATCAGCACGCCGGTCGCGGAGCCGCGATATCCACAACGGATAATGACGTAGTCAACGCCCGATGCCTTTACCGCGTTCCAGTCGATATTTCCGTTATGCCTTGAAATATCAATACCAAAGGTAGTACCGTTTATCGAAGTCGCAATCGCACCGGTGGAATCAAAGTTGTAGGTAACACCCTGAATAACCTGCGTACCGGTCACAACCTTGCCGTTCTTATCATAGTAATACCGCTTTCCGCCAATCGTCTGCCATCCGGTGTACGCATACTGCCCCTCCGTCCGGATGTAAAACTCCGATGCGGTGAAGTAATCCGCGTAGACAGCCTCTTTATAGTTGCCATTACTGTCCTTGATGTAAATCTGATTACCGTTATTATCCTTTAGCTTTGTCGTCGTATCCGAGGCCGCATTGGAATTTACCGTGACGGTACAGGTTGCTTTTAACGGATTCCCGTCCGCGCCCTTTTCCTTTGTAGTGGCGGTAATGGTTACCTTTCCTGCGGAAACGCCCGTTACAACGCCCTTTTCATCCACGGTCGCAATCGCCTTGTCAGAGGATTCCCATGTGACGCCGGAATCGTTCTTGTAATTCGTTACCGTCGCTACCAGCGTTGTCTGTCCGCCCACGCCAAGCGTAACATTCTCTGTCCTGTCGAGCTTAAGCGTGAAAACAGGTGCCTCGCTGATGGTCACGGTTGTTGTGGCGCTAATGGGAATTTCCTTATTATCCGCACCCTTAATCCCGGAAATCGTCGCGGTAATCGTGACCTTTCCCGCCTTCACGCCTGTTACAACGCCCTTTTCATCCACGGTTGCAATCGCCTTATCCGAGCTGGCCCATGTCACGGTCGGATAATCGGTGACTTCCTCTTTGCTTCCGTCCGCCTTGGTGTATACAAGCTTTGACGGCTTTACCGTAAGCGTGCCGCCCACGCTGCAGCTGTCCGCGCTCTTGGAAAGCTCCAGGCTTGCGGAGGTAATCTTCGCCGCCTCTACCGTAACCTTACAGGTTGCGCTTGCAGTCTCCGAAGTTTCCTTCGTATTTGCCGTGCTTTCTCCCTTTTCCGTTGTTGTGATGGTTATCGTATATTTATACTTCTTTTCTCCCTCCTGTGCTTCAGCATCTCCTTCGCCGGCTACTTCCTCTCCCTGCTTTCCTTCCACATTATACTTTGTTTTTTCGTCCGATTTGCCTTCTGTCTCTTTCTTGTATGCATCAAACTCAGCCTCGGACATCGTCTTTTCTTCCGTCTTTGTCGTAGTCTTGGGCTCGCCCTCCACTGTCTCCGTTGTTATCGTCGTTCTCGTCACGGTATACGTGATCGTCGCTTCTCCCGCTGCTTTCGCGGTAACCTTGCCGTCACTTACCGTAGCAACCTTCTCATCAGAGGATTTCCATTCTGTCTTATATTTATACGTGATATCCCCTTCTGTGGAATCCGTAAATTTCGTTCCGGTCAAATCCGCGCTGCTTCCGACCGTAAGGGACAGCTTCTCCTTGTCAAGCGTTACGTTCAGTGTATCAAACAGCATGCGTAACGCTGCCCTCACTGTCTTGGAGGGGTCTGTTATGGTATTCTTATCAACAAGCAGATAGGACTCCGTACCGCCAATCAGCGTTTGGGTAGACTCCACCCACTCCACGGTATCCGTAATTTTCTCCTCTTCCTTCTGCGCATCCTGCTTCTGTGTATCCTCGGCTGCCACATTAACCTGAGATTCCTTCTTAACCTCATCCTGCACGTCGCGGATAACCACATATTCAACCTTATCCTTTACGGTAACCTGTTGGGCAACCGTAGGGAATGTATACTTGTCGGTTGACGTGATAACCGCGTCAAACTGTCCCGGGTTTACATTCTGCGCATAGATGATGCCATCCATGTCATCATCTGTAAGCACCAGCTTTTTGCCCTTTGCATTGGTCAGCACCACCTCAAACCTCGTGCCGGTAATCAGCTCACCGGTATCGGCATCCGTAAAGCGGATTTTCAAATCCTTCTCCACGGAAGAAAAGTTCACGTTCACCTTGCCGCTTTCCGTTGCCGGCTTATTCTCAGCCTCGCCCTCCAACGAGGGAATGGTCTCACTCTCAAGCTCCGTGGCAAACTGCCCGGACAGCGCCGAATTCGTCATAGCCACCAGCCCATCTTCTCCGATGATACCAACCTCCGCAAGTTCCTCTCCCATCGGCACAAGCGCCTCGATTCCCTCGTTCACCCGCTTCGTCTCAAGGTACATGCTGCCGGCAACCAAAGCCGCCACAACAAGGAGAACGCCCGTAGATGCGAGGATGACGTCAAACGCGGTCATATTGCTGAGCCACTGCTTCAACCGTTCCCCAAAACCGCCCCGCAGTTCCGGTCCGAATGCCACCTCATCCTCCTCATACATATCATACAAATCCGGAGCATCCGTATCCCCATAGGCTGTTTCAAAAGAATCCTCAGAAGCCTCATAGTAATTCTCATAGGCAACCTCAGCTCCTTCCTCATAGGTCCCGGCATCTTCATTTTCATCATATTCGGCTATGTACCCGTCTGTTCCGGCTTCATAAGCATCCTCACAGGTCCCGGTCTCATACACAGCTTCGTCGTCCCCGTAAGATTCCGTAAATTCCCCGGTATAGGCCGCGTCCTCGTTTTCGCCTGCATACGCCGTATCTCCGTATGCATCTTCCGCATATGCTTCCTCTGCATAGCCGTTCTCCGTATATGCATTTTTTGCATAGTCGCCCTGCATGTATTCTTCGGCTTCATATTCCTCCGGTGCATAGCCGTCCTGTGTGTACCCCTCCTCTGTGTCTTCAATGTTTTCGTATTCTCCGTCTGCGTACTCCTCCGTAAACACTTCCTCCTGTGCATAGAATTCCGTAACTCCATCCTCAGATTCGGCATCCTCATACTCGTCGTCCACAAACTCTACACCCTCGTATTCTCCGTCCGCATACTCGTCCGCAAACTCTTCTGTATATCCGACGCTTTCATACGCTCCGTCTGTATATTCCTCAGTATATCCGACATTTCCGTATGCTCCGTCTGTATACGCTTCCGTATATCCGACATTTTCGTACGCTCCGTTTGTATATTCCTCCGCGTATTCAGTACCTTCGTATTCCTCCTCATAATCGTCGTCCACAAACACTACGCCTTCATATTCCCCGTCCGCGTACTCATCCGTAAACTCCTCCTCATATCCGGTGCTTTCGTATTCTCTGTTCGTGTACTCATCCGCAAACTCCTCCTCATAATCTTCGTAGGTCTCATAAAATTCCTCTGTATATTTATCAGCCCGCTTGGCTGTTTTTCTCTTATTCGTGCCATATAAACCAAATGCTTTTCTTTTTTTCATATGATTTTTGTCGTTCAGACTTCCTCCTCTTCTATCATACTAATACCCCATGCCGCCTTCGGCGGATCAAACAGAGCTGAAAAACGCTGTTTTTTGCGTTTTTCCTGTGTGAAATTTAATATATCTCAGGCAGTGTTTTTTACTGCCTTAGATATATTTTTCACACTATGTTCCTGCGAGCCAAACCGCATCTGCGGATAAATCCACATGAAGCTTCATCATCTCAGCTGCCCTGCTCGTCAGTACCCATCATATCAGACTTTATACATTATCTCAACCCTTAAGACGCATGCAATATATGGAACACTAAGCATAAAATACCATCATTCCTACCACAATAAATATGATGCCCAGCAGCTTTTTTCGACTTATTCGTTCACGAAAAAACAAAAAACTTAAAAACAGCACCAACACGTTTCCCAACGACTCTATCACCGGTCCATTCTTATAATCCATACCGCTATATGCATACACCGTCAGAAGCATTGAGAAAAACAGGAGACCGTAACCGCCGATCACATACGGGTTCAGATACTCCCGCAAGACGGAAGAATAGTGGCGCAGCGCACTTTTTTTCAATAATATTTGCGAAACGGCTGCTATCGTCACCGAGAGCAGCATACACAGCATAAAACGGTTAAGCATCCGGCGCCTCCTTTGTATCCGTATTAATGATAACGGTTCCCGCCACCACCAACAGAACACCTATGATATTGCGCAATGTTATCGTATCGTGAAAAAAAACAACCGCCCAGACCATCGACCACAAAACGGACATGGAACGGTTCGCATACGCAACGGAAAGCTCAAATCGTTTTATCATTTGCTGCCACAGCAGCGCATAAATTCCCAAAATCACAAATTCCATCCCGAAAAAGAAAAGAAATCTTATCGGCTCTCCCTTACTCGCAGAGGCACTCTTTGACATAATCCCCGAAATGGTATAGATAACCACAACACCCTGCAACAATATTATGTTTTTCAACTTTCCCCACATTTCACGTTGCCTCCCTGCCGCATTCTGTTTGAACACCTTTTATCCGCCAATCGCAATCACATCCGCATCCAACAGATTTTGTTCCTTCAGAACCTCATAATAATTATAATCCATATAAATATAATACCCCTGTACGAAATTCAAAAGAAAATAATTCTGCTCCTCCATGCTTCCCTCAATCCGCTTTGCACAGGAAAGCACCACATAGATACAATGCTCCTCCCGCGCACAACGGGCCACCTCCGCGGCGTTGTAAACGACAGCATCTCCCTCCATCGCATCGTACAGCGCATTTGAGAACCCCCATTGCGGCTCCAGAATATTTCTGCCATACGGCGTAAAGATATCCGCCGAATACTGTCTGAAAAACGGCAGCAGCTCTGCCGGAAGAACCGCGATCGGTTTATAATTGTCCAACTTCAGCGCGTCCGCTATGTCCATAACCTGCGGCGGTATATGATATGCGTTTGACGCCCTGAAATGCAGCGTCTTTGTGTAAACCAAATCACCATTGATGCAGATTACCAGAACCGCAAGCAGCAATACCAGTCCTTTTGCGGCTACGGAACGAAAATGTATCATAAGCTTCACCACGCTGCCGCACACCAGCACGCCTATCGGGAAGGACCACAACACCCGATAATAAATCTCCGCATCAATCTTCATCCCGATCCAAACATAGAGCGGGCAGATAAATACCGCAAGAATGACCACGACCACATAAACCAGCGCCGTCCGGATGCGCTTATCCTTTTCCGTTTTCCACAGAAACAGAACCGCCGCCAAAAAAAGCAGTATCAGAAAACTTTTATTATTGTATGCCGTTATATCCTCAAAAACCGTTTCAATCATTTCTCTCATGGAACAGGCCTCCTTGCGTTATCGCATCAGCAAATAGCAGCCGCCAAGCAACAGACACGGAATGCAGCACAGACACATGAAAACACCTCTCCTCAGGCTCCGCTGCCGGATGGCAATCAGCACCGCGGCCACCCCGACAATCGTCGGTATCAGCATAAAGGCTATGCTCGTGGCAAACACTGCAGAGACAATCACACAGACAAACAACATCCACATCCCCTTGCTGACCTTGTCCCCCGCCAGATATACCAGACACAGAAACAGCGCAGGGAGCACCGCTCCCGCCATCAGTCCCTTTCCCTGCCAGGTTCTCGTCATCACAAAGGTCTCGGCAGTATAAAGAGAGATGTTGCCGAAGGCAAGCCACAGGGCAATCAACAACATAAACACGGGCCTGTAGCGGCTTTTATCCCGCTGCGAATTTCTCGAAAACGGAAACAGACGGTTGCCGATCTGCCCACAGACACAGTACAGGAACATCAGCCACACCGCCGCCAAAGCCGTATGCGCCACCGCCGCCGGCGCGATACCGCTCAGCCGCGAAAGCCACGCCTGATAGATCGGCGTCGGTGAAAATGCGTGCCGCACGTCCAGATCATATATATATCCGGTATAGGCATCCCGCAAATACATGGTATCAAAGGTATCCGTCAGCACGGCTGTTGCGATGTAGTAAGCATCATCTCCGTCATAGTATTCGTACAGCACCGCATAAAGCATCTGTCCGCCAATCAGCAAAAATACCAACAGCCATCCCATTATGACATAGAACGGCATCCGACGGATGTTCTTTATCCGTCCTGCAAGTTCCCGCAGAACGCCCCTCCCGCTCCAAACGGAATACAGTGTCAATAATACAATCAGCACCGTGTAGACCGCAACGAGTATCGAAAAGCTCTTCTCAAATAAAATAAACGGGACCGCCACCGACTCAAACACAGAAAAGCTCACAAACCACCCACAGGCATAGGCCATTGCGGGTGTCCTTTGTAAGCTGTTCATGTATTTCACCGGTATCAGTCCCAAAAAGAAGGGCATCGGCAATACCAGAACCGCCAATATACCCCAGTTTAAAATTCCCACTCGATGTATTTCTCCTCATTTATCCGTCAGCCGCCTGACGTTGCTGCGTATCACTGCGCCTTTTGGCTAAAGTAAAGGGATAATTCCGCCGCGATATGCTCCCCCAAAACAATATTTCCATTGTCCTTCGGGTGAAGTCCGTCACGCAGATAATAATCCGACGCCTCCTGCGTTGTGCAGTCCATAAAGCCGATATCATAAAGCTCTATTATATGAAACCCATACTCCTTGGCGAGCTGACGCTCCACCGCTATATAATCGCCCAAAGTCGGCTGACCGTTATAATCTGAGTATGTACATTCTACCGTTTTTGATACATTGTACATTGTCACGAAAAAGATTTCCTTGTCTCCGCAATTGTCTCTGAGCTGATTCATAAAACGACGCAGCGAACCGCAATATCCGGATGTACTCAGCTTATCGTCCGCATTTCCAAACCGCTTCCCCTCCGGCGTGGTCAGATAATCGTTTACCCCTGCGAAAACCACGATAATATCCGAATCCATGTTCACGACATTATCAAAGTTCGCGGCAATGGAAAGTTCATCACCGCCGCAATAGGAAAACATCCGCCCGCCGACTCCATGATTCAGCACACGTTGGAAGTGCAGATAGGAATTGACATATGTAACATAGCTGACGAAATTGCCATTCTGATCCACGGCAGACGTAATACCTTCCGTGATGCTGTCCCCGATAAATACGATATTCTTCTCCGAAAAATCATAGGAATTGTTCGCCAATATCTGCCTGTCCATCTGATTGATTCGCGTCGTCTTATCTTTGGAATTCACCATCTGATAGAGCGTCTGTCTGGCCTCGTCAAAATTCCTCTGCTGTTCTCTTCTGGCCTCTTTCTCCCCTTCTGTCAGTTGATCTATCGTCACTTCCGTCTCCTGCACCTGCGTTTCCGGTTCCGTTTCCGCTGTCGTCGTTTCCGATTCCGTGCTCTCCGGCTGCACGGTCTGCGTTTCCGTCTCCGGCTCCTCTGTCGGCGCAGTTTCCGCAGGTGTCAGAGAAATGACATCCGTCTCCTCCGTTTCCGTCTCCCATATAACCACAGTATCCGGCTTTTCTTTCCCTCCACAGGCGGTACAGACCACTGCAAGCATCGCCGCCATCATCAACAGCAATTTTTTTCTTTTCATAATAATCCCCCATACCGTCTTCGGCGGCTCAAACAGAAATGAAAAACGCCGTCCCGCATCACTGTATCCCGGCACTCCGCCCAAGCTGCTTTAAACACTGCGCCTCCAGATAACGGTTGTCGGACATATAAAAGTTCTCCAGTTCTTTGTTACGTACATCCAAAAGTTCATACGCCGCAGTCAGGTTTCCCGGATGAAACATCAGCTCCAATTCCGCGCACCTTCCGGCAGCATAGCTTTGGTATGCCGGAAGCAACGCCTTTACGACCTCCCATCTCATCTCGCAGGTAAAGAAAATACCAAAAAATACGGGAATCTCCATCCCATGAGCCTGTATTCGTTTTCTGCTTCTCCGGGCATACACCTTCAGAA
>CAMWYL010000102.1 GCA_947178465.1 uncultured Lachnospiraceae bacterium
TTCCCTAAACCGTCACACGAACCTTTTCCGCGTTTTAGGCATTAATATGAATCTTCTCGGAAATAACAGTCATCGTCGCAGTCAGCTCCTCGATCGCGCTTGCCTGATCGGTAGCGCCCTCAGCCAAAAGCTGTGCGGCTCCGGACAAATCAACGGCACCCATCTGAACGCTTTCCGCATTGCGGTCGATATCCTTCATCGCTTTACTCATAGAATCGATGATGCCGCGGAAGGAGTCACTGATCTGAGAAAAATCTCCTCTATGATTCTCATTAATCGTAAGCTGAAAATTGCCGGCAGACATCTCTGACAAATGACAGCTGATGTCTGCAATAACCTCATTCAATTCCTGAATAGTGTCCGAGAGATTTTCCATTAATATCGCAGTCTCATCATTGGTTTCCGGCTTCGGCGTCGCGGAGTGAAGGTCTCCCTGCGCCAGAAGCTTCAGACGCTCTACACAGACCGTAATCGGCTTTGCAACCGCCCTCCCTAACTGAATTCCATTCCAAACACCAAACACCGTAAATATAATTACGAAAACAACCGTAAGTGCCAGGGCCAGATAAAATTTCCCTAAAAATTCATTTCTGACAGCCGCAACACCAATACTCCATCCGTCCGTTCCCGGAACCGGCGAATAGGCAACTACCTTTGTGACACCATTGTAAGAATAGGTTCCTGTGCCATTCGCTCCCGTGATCATTATTTTACAAATATTACTGTATTTCTTAAGCCTGGGATTCGTATCTCCGAGCGCAACACTGTCCTCCACGCCGACAAGTGACGAATCAAGATCCGCAATCGTAATACCGTTCTCATCAAGCATAAAGGCAGTACCACCCTTGCCAACCTTTATGGAACGCATAATATTGTTTAGGGACTCGCCGTCCGGAACATAAACAACCACTCCCACAGGTGTGGTACCGGGGTTTCCGCCTTCCCATAACGGCGCCGCCACTGCAAATGACACTGCATTCATAACATCACTGTACGCCGGTGTGGAAATATATGTATTTCCCTTCATACCTTCCCTGAAATAATCCCTGTCAGAAAGATTTTCACCGGAAATCACATCAATTCCGTTGCTGTCTAAGAGAAAACCGCCGCTAAACCCATATTGTTTAATCCTTTGCTCCAAGATGGCAGCCTTATCCTCCACTGACCTTTCGGGATCGGAAAGCCGTGCGATACTTCCGGTCTCCGCAGCAATCGCAACATACTCCTGCAATGCCGCAGAGACATAAGAAGCTGCTACATCCGACGTATTATTGATGGTTTCCGAGACAGCACTGATAGACGATATATAGCTCAGAACAGATGTAATCACTCCCAAAATGATGCAACAGAGCATAATAACCTGTCCGAAACGACTTGAAATCTTTTTCTCAATGCTGGTAAATCGATCGTTGTTTTTTTCTTGCATAATTACCCTCCTTTTCTCTGACATGTACTCACAGGAGCTCTTCGTACCTGATTTCAGGAGGTATCTTGCCGGATATACATAAATTTGCGGGGCGTACGTGATTTGTACGTTGGTTCAATATAAGTACATCTGACAGAAAATCAGCCGCAGACACAGGTGCAAAGGAGAAGCCCGAGAGTGCATTCATACAAAAAATAAACTTAATCCTGAATAAGAAATACAAAACCCATACCCGGCACTAAAAAATGAATATACATAAAATGCGCGAAATAGAACGGTTTACGAACGACATTTTATATATATTCATCGTATATGTAAATCATTGAAAGTCATGCAAATGCTTATCCAATTGCATTATAGCAAATTTTAATAAATCTTTCCACATTTTTATGAAAAAATTGTAAATTTTTTTAAACCTTCATAAATTCCCTGTCATCATCTTTATCATTGCACAAAAAACTATTTGTTATTGGGCAAAATATAGTCAATTGCAAGCAAATACCCATTCAATCCCTGTCCGTAAATCTGCCGGTCACAGACCTCCTTCGTTACGGAATTGCGGCGGAATTCCTCCCTCTGCGTAATGTCTGAGATATGTATTTCCACCTTCGGCACCACAATGCTTGCCAAAGCGTCCCGAATCGCATAGGAATAATGCGTATACGCGCCGGGATTGATCACGATTCCCTCCGTTCCGTCAAAATAAGCTTCCTGCAGTCGGTCTATAATCGCTCCCTCATGGTTCGATTGAAAGCATTCAATCTCACAGCCCGTCTCCTCCGCTTTCTTTTGAATCATATCCACAAGATACTGATAATCCTGCGTTCCGTAAATCCCTTTTTCTCTTATTCCAAGGAAATTCAGATTTGGTCCGTTTATTACCAATAATTTCATTGCTCTCTCCTCCTGTTCTTTTATCATATCCACTATCCACTGCGCGGTCTCTGCCTGCCGCATCCGGTCTACCTCAACAGTATACCGTGCGCCTGCCTCATAAGCAGGACCTCTTTTTGCAAGCATCTCCCGAATGCGCACCAAAGGGTCGTCACAGCGCAGAAGCGGTCGTTTCGTATCTCCTTTCAGCCTGTCGTATATTGTCTCCGGCGCTGCTTTGAGATAGACAACGCTTCCAAGCTGCCTGAGAAGTCTGCGGTTCTCCTCCCTGACGGGCATTCCGCCTCCCGTGGAAATGACAAGCTCTTCCCTGCCTTCCCTGATGAATTGATTGAGCAGCGCAGTCTCCATATCGCGAAAGGCATCCTCGCCCTCCTGTTCAAATATCTCACTGATTGTTTTCCCCTGCTGTTGCTCTATCATCTCATCCGTATCCACAAAGGCATAACCGTTAAGCTTGGACAGGTTCTTTCCCACCGTGGACTTCCCGCTGCCCATATATCCTGTTAAAATAATGTTTTTCACCTTTACCCTCCATGTGAAATCTATTTGCGCATGCCCGCCTGCAGCTTCTCATACATATCAAGCGCGCTTTCCTCCGATACCTTACAGTCATTCCATAGCTCAAACGCCTCCACTGCCTGATACAGAAGCATCTTCAGTCCATTATAAGCCGGCGCACCCGCCTCCCGTGTCAGCCGCATAAACTTTGTCTCCCACGGGTTGTAAATCAAATCATAACCGGCGCTCACATGACGGTAAAAATCCGTGTCCTCGATTGCCGTCTTATCCACATCCGGAAACAGTCCGATGCTGGTACTCTGTATCACAAGATATCTTTTATCTCCCTTCAACAACTCTTTATAATCGCCAAGCGGCATCGGCACAACACAATCCGTTTCAAGCCCCGTGTTGACCTCCTCCGCAATCCGCACAGCCTTATCCGCGCTCCGATTCAGAAGATATACCCTTTTTGCCCCGCCTGACGCACACAAAAACGCAACCATCCGTCCCGCGCCGCCCGCGCCGAGAATAATGACATCCGTGTCAGAAGCCGAAACTCCATCGTTTTCCATCGCGCGCCGCAAACCACTCATATCCGTATTATAACCCTTATAACCGCCCTCCGTGCGCACAAGCGTGTTGACCGCACCGATTTTCTCCGCAATCGGGTCTATATCCGCGAGATACGGAATCACATCCTGCTTGTACGGCACCGTGACATTCAGGCCCGGAAGGTTTAAGCCATACGCTCCCTTCACGGCATTCTCAAGTTGCCCCTGCGCAACCCGAAGCGGCACATATATCATATTATGACCCATACTCTCCGCTAAAGTGTTGTGTATCATCGGAGACATTGTATGCTCCACCGGATTTCCAATCAAGCCGAATGTGCGGGTTTTTCCGTTCACCTCTATCATTTTAATGCCCTGCCCCTTTCTTCAAAACACTCCTCTGATAAAAAAACAACACAATCCATTCAAGATACCGCTTCAGAACAATCTGGATTTCCTCCTTCGGATGTATCGGCTTAACCAGAATCGAGTATATTCCTGCCCGATTTGCCCCCCAGACATCCGTAAAAATCTGGTCTCCGACAAAGAGCGTATTGTCCGCATTCGTTCCCATTCTGTCCATTGCCGCCCTGTAATTTCGCGGATTCGGTTTCCCCGCCTTATAGATATACGGAGCCTCCACCGCATCACAGAACATCTTCACGCGTGGCTCCTTGTTATTCGAAATCATGATTACCTGATAACCGATTTTCCTAAGCCGCACAAAAAGCGCGACAGCCCGCTCATCTGCAGGCGCACCGTGCGGTACCAGCGTATTATCGATATCAAAGATAATCCCCCGATACCCCCTGTCGTACATTCCCTCAAAATCTATCTCATAGGTAGAATTCAGATATTCCTTAGGATAAAAGCCCTGCAGCATGAAAAGCCTCCTTTTTGTTCCTGTCACTCAATATTTGCAGCCTCCAACAGAAGCTTCGTATAATCCGTCTGCGGATGGCGATAGACCGCATCCACCTCTCCCTGCTCCAGAAGGATGCCTTCGCGCATAATCATCACATTGTCGCACATTTGATACACTACCCTCAGGTCATGGGAAATGAAAAGGATGGAAATCCCCATCTCCTCATGAAGCTTCAAAAGAAGCCGGATAATCTGCGCCTGTATCGTGACGTCCAACGCAGAGACAGGCTCATCCGCAATAAGAAATTCCGTATCACACAGAAGCGCCGCCGCGATTGCAATGCGCTGCCGCTGACCGCCGGACAGCTCCCTCGGATAATGCTCCTTGATTTTCTCCTCAAGCCCTACCCTTGCAAGCATCTCATCCACACGCCGAACGCGCTCCTCATGGGAAAACCGCTCGCTGCCCTTCTTCACTCGAAGCGGCTCCTCCAAAATCCATCCGATTTTCTTTGCGGGATTGAGCGAGCCGTAAGGGTCCTGAAACACCATCTGCGGGTTCTCACAATGCAGACGGATTTGTCCGTCAAATTGCTTTTGCATTCCCAGTATTGCCTTAGCCAGCGTCGTCTTTCCACAGCCGCTCTCACCAACAAGTCCCAATATCTCTCCCTTTTTCATCGAAAAGGAAACATCCTTCAGAACATGCTGCCTGTTCTCGCGTTGGGAAACGATTTTATTCAGGACACTTCCTTTATTTGTATAATACACGTTTAAGCCGTTGACTTCCAGTATATTTTCCATAAAATTTCCCGCCTTAGAGTTGTTTCATTTTTTCAACCTTCGGTATCGCACCGATAAGCTCCTTCGTATACGCCTCCTTCGGATGCGTAAAGATTTCAAGCGTATCTCCTGCTTCCACCACCCTGCCGTCATGCATGACAAGGATTTTTGCGCACAATTGCTTCACAAGACTCAAATCATGCGAAATAAACAGAATTGAGGTGTTCTTCTCCCGATTCAGCCTTTGCAGGAGCTTCACAATCTGAAGCTGTATTGTGACGTCCAGCGCCGTCGTCGGTTCATCCGCTATCAGAAGCTTCGGCTCGCAGATCATCGCAGAAGCTATCATGACACGCTGCCGCATTCCTCCGGAAAGCTCATGCGGATACTTTTTATATGTTTTTTCCGGTTCCTCAAGCTCCACACTTTTAAGACTGTCAATCGCCAACGCATATCGCTGCGCCTTACTCATTTCCGGACGGTGAATCCGGAGACTTTCCTCCACCTGCCAGCCGATTCGTTTCACAGGATTCAACGACGTCATCGGCTCCTGAAAGATAATGCCGATGTCATCCCCCTGAAAGCCCCTGATCTCTGTGCGGCTCGCATGCAAAATCTCGGTTCCCTCGAAGTTGATTTCTCCGCCGATTTTCATATCATGGCGCCGCAAAAGCCCCGCAATCGCCATCGCCGTCATGGATTTCCCCGAACCGGATTCTCCTACAATCCCCAATATTTCACCGCGTTTCAGTTTCATATTCAGTCCGTTCACAACACGCTCCGGCACGTCATGGTCATGGAACTCTATATTCAAATCTTTGATTTCTAACAGCAAATCCTCCATGAATCTCCGTTTACCTTTCCTTTATTCCATCCGCCAGAAGCGAAAAGCCCAATACCATCAGAATAATCATAAGCCCCGGAAAAACCGCATAATTGGGAGCAGAAAAAAGATAAGTCTGTGCCTCCGAGAGCATACTTCCAAGACTTGCATCCGGCGGCTGCACACCAATTCCCAGATAGCTCATACCCGCCTCCGCAAGCACCGCATTGTTGAACCCAATCATAATCGAAGAAAGCAGAACCGTCATCGTATTCGGCAGAATGTGTACAAATATAATCCGAAGACTCGAAACGCCGGCAAGCCGTGCGCTCTTGACATAATCCATATCCCGGTACTTGATAAACTCTCCCCGCACAATACGCGCAAAGCTTGGCACAAAGGCAATCCCAAGCGCAAGCACGACATTATACTTTCCGGTGCCGAAAATACTCACGAACACAAGCGCAAGCAGAATGCTTGGAAAAGCAAAGACCACATCATTGACGCGCATCAGGATTTCATCCAGCCAGCCGCCGTAATAGCCCGTAAAAGCCCCCACGATAATCCCACAGACAACGCCTATCGCAACCGTTGCAAGCGCAATCAGAAAGGTGTTCCCCATTCCCTTAAGCACCCTTGAGAAAATATCCCGTCCGAAATTATCGCAGCCCATAATATGACGCAGACTTGGTGCGGCAAGCTTGGCGCTGTTGTCCATGCCGGTTGGGTTATACGGCGTATAGAAAAAGCCGACAACAATCAGCAAAAGCATGATGCCGGTTATCACTGCGCCTATTCTGAAATTGACCGGGTATGACTTCCATTTTTTCATTCCTTTTGCCTACCTCCATGCACCCTCATCCGTTCTCCCCGACACTGATGCGCGGGTCCGCAATCTGATAAATAATATCCACACAGAAATTTGTCACGATTACCACCGCCGCAATCAGCACGATAACCGCCTCCACAACCGGATAATCCCGATACGAAATTGAAGTCAAAAGGATGCGCCCGATGCCCGGGATATTAAAGACCTGCTCAATGACAATGCTTCCAACAAGCATATCCGCAAGCGTCATTCCCCACAGGGTAATTACCGGTATCATCGCATTGCGCAGCACATGTTTATATAAAACCGTCCTGGTGTTATTTCCTTTACTGTATGCCGTCCTCACATAATCCTTTTGGGCTTCCTCAATGCACGAGCCGCGCAGCAGCTTTACCGACATTGCTATCTTCGGCAGTGCAATCGCAATACAGGGAAAAATAAGATATGAGATAAATTTCCCGAAATTTGTCTCATAGGAAACAAAGCCCCCCGGTGTAAACAGCCTAAATACAAGCCCGAATACATAAGTAATAATAATTCCCATAAAAAAATGCGGCACCGACATCATCACCTGATTAACAACCATAATCAGTCTGTCCACACGCCGTCCGCTGTTCATAGCGGTATAAACGCCCATCGGCAGGGATATCACAACCATCATCGCAAACGACATCAGCGCCATGATCACCGTGATCGGCAGCTTTGAGGAAATCATGTCCGCTACCGGCATTTTATATTTATAGGAAACGCCAAAATCCCCTCGCACAAAATTGATCAGCCACTCGAAATATCTTTCCAAAAAGGGCCGGTTCAGGCCAAGCTGCTCCCGCAGTGCTGCCAGCCGCTCCGGTGTAGAATCCGTTCCCAGCGCCGCCAATGCGGCATCTCCGGGTATGATATCAAAAGCAAAGTAGACGAGAAATGAAATGCATAGAAGCGTTATCAACATCGTCACAAGCTTTTTCCCTACATATTTCATATTCCCGTCTCCTTTATATGTTCACCGCGCCCTGCGGCACCTTATTCTACAATATAAAGCTTCGCCAAATCCTGAATATAAAGCGGATAGAATTCATAACCCGCATATTTCTTATTAATTGCCACCATCTCGCACATATCCTGAATATATACGTTTGCCGCCGTCTGAGTAAGAATGGTTTCACATTCCTTGTAATATTCCGTAGCCGCATCGTCATCCCCGTCTGCCTCGGCCGCCAGCGCATTTGCATATGCAGCGTCATATGCAGCATTATTGTAATTGGTAAAATTATTATGTGCATCCGAACGGAATCTGCTGAGCATCGCCCCTGCCGTCAGAGTAGATGCGTCCACACCGACAACCGTTGCCTCAAAATCCCGATTCTGATATACGTCGCTCAACCAGCTCTCCCACTCAATCAGCTCAATGTTGGCAGTAACACCGATTTTCTTGTACTGCTCCGCAAGCACCTGTGCCGTGTCAACGTGCTGCTGATAATTCGAAGGAACCTTAACGGTAAAAGTAAAGCCATCCGGATATCCCGCCTCTGCAAGCAGTGCCTTTGCTTTCTCCACGTCTGTGGGGTACACATTGTTAAGCTCCTCTAAATAATACTTGCCAAATGCGGGGAACATGCTGCTTCCGACAGGCGTTCCCTTGCCCTCCGATACGAAATCCAATATCTCCTGCTTATCTACCGCATAGCTTAAGGCCTGACGCACAAGCTCATTGTCAAACGGCTCTACAGCATTGTTGAGGTACATTCCCTGTACAAGGTTCATTGTACCCTCCAGAAGCTCAAACTTATCACTGAGCGCAGCCGCCTGTGCGGTTGACACTCTCGCCATCATATCAACCGCACCACCCTCAAGGTTCATCACGATTGCATCAGAGTCCGCAATGACCTTCAGCGTCACGTTCTTGATATGGGCTTTCTCGCCCCAATACCCGTCAAAGCTTTCAAGCACCACATTCTCCTGCAAGGAGCGTGATACAAACTTATATGGGCCTGTGCCGACCGGATTCGTCTCCAAATCCGGTACATCGGCAGGTACAATTGCCGCCTCAATCGTAGCGCAAATCGCCAAAAATACCGTGCTTGGCTTCTCCAGGCGAATAACGATGGTCTTGTCATCCGGCGTCTCTACGCTCACAATATTAGAAAACGCCGATATCAACGGGTCTCCCCCATTTAAACCGGCGCATTTTTCAATCGAATACTTTACATCCGCCACCGTAACAGGGTTTCCGTTGTGGAATTGAATACCGTCTCTTAACGTAAACGTATAAGTTGCTCCGCCATCTGACATGGTATAACCGCTTGCTACCGCAGGAATGAGATTGCCATCGCTATCCGGCTTATATAAGCCCTCATAGATATTGAACAGGATCTCCTGTGTTCCTGAGCCCTCTGCTATATTCGGGTCAAGGCTGCTTAAATCCTGCGGAATACCAATCGCAATCTGTGAAGAGTCTCCATCCTCCTTATCACCTGCGCATCCGCCCAGTGCAATAGTCAGTGTAAGCAACATGCTTACGAAAAGAACCTTGCTGAACTTGTGTCTTCTCTTAGTCATGTTTTACTCCTTTTCTTCTTACTATATTTAGTTGTTCCCGATATACCGTCTCATCATCCCGACACAGCGGCATATCACAGCTGTTAAAGTATAGTCTTCATGAAAGTATAACTTTCAAGAAAGTATAGCTTTCAATAAAGTACCACCTTCACAGCCGTGATAATTGTATACAAAAAACGGCAAAAAATCAAGCCGTTTTACCAATTATCTTGTATAAAATTTTGTACACAAACGCAAGCTCAGCAGCTTGCGTTCAAAGAATTTGCTACGCTTGCGCTGCAAAT
>CAMWYL010000103.1 GCA_947178465.1 uncultured Lachnospiraceae bacterium
CCATATGCGCATCTCCATCGGAACGGATGCGGAGATGACGGAAACCATCAGTTTTCTGGAAAGTTGGTTAAGAGAGATGGAAAGGGAGAAAGGTTGAGAGAATGAAGGAATTTATTGCAAATATATTGAGAGGAATTGTAGTGGGGCTTGCCAATGTCATTCCCGGGGTCAGCGGGGGAACCATGATGGTATCCATGGGTATCTATGATAAGCTGATTCTGGTACTGACGCACTTTGTCAAGCGGTTTAAGGAGGCAGTCGCGCTGCTTGTGCCGATTGCAATCGGAATGCTGCTTGCCATAGCGATTTTTTCAAAGCTGTTTTCGGAGGTGTTTTTCCCGAATTACCCGCTTCAGACAAATTTATTTTTTATCGGGTTGATTCTGGGCGGACTTCCCGTTATCTATAGAAGAGTGAAGGGGAATACCATCCGCCTTTCACATATTGTCGCGTTTGCGGTGTTCTTTGTGCTTGTCGTAGGCTTTGCAATGCTTGGGGAGGGCGCGGATTCCGGTGCGGATGTGTCCTTTGGGCTTGGAAATATCATAAAGCTTTTCTTTGCCGGTATCGTTGCGGCGGCGACAATGGTCATTCCCGGTGTCAGCGGCTCCATGATTTTGATGATAATGGGGTATTACAATACCATTATTGATACCGTCAGTGCCTTTATTGATGCGCTCAGAAGCTTTGATATCGGGAAAATGCTTGAGCTGTGTATGGTGTTGATACCTTTCGGTGTCGGTGTCCTGATTGGTATTGTGGCTGTCGCAAAGCTGATTGAATTTATTTTAAAGAAATATACACTGATTGCGTATTGGGCGATTATCGGCCTGATCGTGGCGTCTCCTTTTGCCATTCTGATTATGATGGAGGTGGGGACAATCGGCGTGCTGCAGATCGTCACGGGTATTGTATTGTTTGCGGCCGGATTTTTGGTTTCATTAAAGCTTGGGGAATAAAGACTTGGGGGACAAGTCTGACGGAGGCACAAAATGGAAGCGTACACGGATTTTGCCGGTGTGTATGATACGTTTATGGATGAGACGCCCTATGAGGAATGGTGCGAAAATATTGTCAGGGAGCTGCGGCGAAACGGAATTGCGGACGGGCTGGTGTGTGAATTGGGCTGTGGCACGGGGAGCATAACGGAGCTTCTTGCCGCCCGCGGCTATGATATGATAGGGATTGATTATGCGCAGGATATGTTGAATGCCGCTTATGAGAAGCGGGAGCGCTCGGGGCTTGATATCCTTTACCTGAATCAGGATATGAAGGCCTTTGAGCTGTATGGGACGGTACGCGCCATCGTGAGTGTCTGTGACAGTATCAACTATCTGCTTACCGATGAGGAGATTCATGCCTGCTTTCAACTGGTAAATAATTACCTTGACCCGGAAGGTATTTTTTTCTTTGATTTCAACACCAGATATAAGTATGAGACGGTGATCGGGGATACCGTCATTGCGGAAAACCGTGAGGACTGCAGCTTTATTTGGGAAAACTATTTTGATTCGGAAGAAGACATAAACGAGTACGATTTGACGATATTTGTGAGGAAGGAAAACGGACTTTTCGCGCGGTCTCAGGAGACACACTACCAAAGGGGCTACACGCTTGCGCAAATGAAGGCGTTTTTAGCCGCGGCGGGGCTTGTGTTTATACGGGCGTATGATGCGGATACGCTCGGTGAGGTGACTGCGGAGAGTGAGCGGATATACTGCGTCTCGCGAAAGTAAGAGACGCTTCGAAATGGAGGCTTTATATGGGAGATTATATTGTGAGGGCGACGGCGGCAAACGCGCAGATTCGTGCATTTGCGGCGACGACAAGGGATATGGTGGAGCGTGCGAGAGCCATCCACGATTTGAGCCCGGTGGTATCAGCGGGGCTTGGCAGGCTTCTTACGGCAGGCGCCATGATGGGAAGCATGTTAAAGGGAGAGAACGATTTGCTCACACTTCAGATCCGAAGTGACGGGCTGGTGCGCGGCCTGACGGTCACTGCGGATTCCAAGGCGCGTGTCAAGGGCAGTGCAATGGTGCCTCAGGTGATGCTGCCGCCAAATGCGCTTGGAAAACTGGATGTCGGCGGTGCAGTCGGCAATGGTATTTTAAGTGTTATCAAGGATATGGGATTAAAGGAGCCTTATGTGGGGCAGACTGAATTACAGACAGGAGAAATCGCGGAGGATTTGACCTATTACTTTGCAACCTCTGAGCAGGTGCCTTCGGCAGTGGGGCTTGGCGTGTTGATGGAAAAGGATAATACGGTAAGGCGGGCAGGCGGCTTTATTATCCAGCTGATGCCGTTTGCGGAGGATTCCGTGATTAACACGCTGGAGGAAAAGCTTAAGGCGATGGACAGTGTGACCGCGATTCTGGATGCGGGCAATACGCCGGAGCAGCTTCTGGAAATCCTGCTGGGAGATTTGGAGCTGGAGATTACGGATACGATGCCCACGGAGTATTTCTGCGATTGCAGCAGGGAACGTGTGGAGCGTGCGCTGGTCAGCATCGGGGCAAAGGATCTCCGCGAGATGATAGACGAGGGGAAGCAGATTGAGGTGAAATGCCAATTCTGTGACAGGATTTATTACTTTGAGCCGGAGGATTTGAAGGCGCTGTTGAAGCGTGCCGAGGCGGCGCGGCAGTCGGTTTGATTTTGGGAGAAAGGCAGGTTTGTTTGCATGTTGGACGGATTTCTGAAGGTGGCGGCGGTGACGCCGAAGATAAAGGTAGCGGACCCTGTTTTCAACGCGGGCGCAATCGTTGACATGGTTCTGGAGGCAGGCGCGAGGGGCGCGAAGGTGATTGTGCTTCCGGAGCTTTGCATCACGGGCTATACCTGCCATGACCTGTTTTTGCAGGACAAGCTGCTTACGGCTGCAAAGGAACAGCTTTGGCTGATCGCGCAGCGGACGGCGGCCGTGGATGCGTTGATTTTTGTGGGAATACCTATAGAGAAGGATGATAAGCTTTATAATACTGCCGCGGTATTGAAGGGCGGGGAAGTTCTTGCGTTTATTCCGAAGAGCTTTATCCCGTCCTATGGAGAGTTTTATGAGGGGCGGCATTTTGCCCCGGGCAGTGCGGACGCGGATATGCTGATGCTGAACGGAAAGGAAATCCCTTTCGGGACAGATATTCTGTTCTGCTGTGACGGTCCGGAGGGAATGCGCATCGGCTGTGAGATCTGCGAGGACATATGGACGGCGGATACCCCAAGTACAAGGCATGCGCTGGCGGGCGCGAATGTAATCGTCAATCTTTCCGCAAGCAATGACTTGGTCGGAAAGGATACTTACCGCGAGGAGCTTGTAAAGTCAACCAGCGCAAGGCTTCTGGCAGCGTATGTTTATGCGAGCGCGGGAGATGGAGAATCCACGCAGGACGTGGTTTACAGCGGACATAACCTGATTGCGGAGAACGGTACGATTTTAGCGCAGAGCCAGCCGTTTACCACCGGTATTGTCTATGCGGATATTGACATTGCGAAGCTTAGAATGGAACGGCGGCGGATGACGACCTTTGCAGCAGGGGAGAGTGTTCCGTTGCATCTGCGGATTCCGTTTTGCTATGAGGAGACGGTGCAAACCGTGTTGGACAGAAGCTTTCCCAAGACACCCTTTGTCCCCAATGACGATACAACGCGCAGGAAGCGCTGTGAGCAGATCCTTTCCATACAGGCAAACGGGTTGAAGAAGCGGTACGAGCACACAGGCTCTAAGATAGCGGTGATAGGGCTTTCCGGCGGGCTGGATTCGACACTTGCACTCTTGGTGACGGTGCGTACCTTTGATATGCTCGGCAAGGCGCGGGCAGATATCAAGGCGGTGACAATGCCCTGCTTTGGCACGACGGACAGAACCTATGACAATGCATGTAAGCTGGCACAGGCCTGTGGTGTGGAGCTGATGGAAGTGGATATCAGAGCGGCGGTATTGCAGCATTTTAAGGATATCGGACAGGATCCCGACATGCATGACGTGACCTATGAAAACGGGCAGGCAAGAGAGCGGACACAGGTGCTTATGAATATTGCAAACCGGCTTGGCGGATTGGTCATTGGAACCGGAGATATGTCGGAGCTTGCGCTCGGGTGGGCGACCTACAATGGCGATCATATGTCTATGTACGGTGTCAATGCGGGGGTGCCAAAAACGCTGGTGCGTCATCTGGTCCGGTATTATGCGGATACCTGTGGGGAGGAGCTGTTGCGCGGTGTGCTGTTGGATGTGCTTGACACGCCGGTAAGTCCGGAGCTGCTTCCGCCCACGGACAATGGAAAGATTTCGCAGAAGACGGAGGATTTGGTCGGGCCGTATGAGCTGCATGACTTTTTCCTGTATTATATGCTTCGCTGCGGATATCCGCCCTCAAAGATATACCGCATTGCGACGGATACCTTTGAAGGAGAATATGACACAGATGTCATTTTGAAATGGGAAAAGATATTTTACAGGCGCTTTTTTGCACAGCACTTTAAGCGCTCCTGCCTTCCTGACGGGCCCAAGGTGGGCAGCGTGGCGCTGTCGCCCAGAGGGGATTTGCGAATGCCCTCGGACGCCGACGCGCGTGTCTGGTTGGAGGAATTGGAGCAATTATCGTAGAATTATTGCAGCGTATCCGTGCTTAAGGATTCTGCAGGGGAATCCGTGTTTTCGGAAACCCTTGCCTTGTCGAGGGAAGCTTCGATCGCCTGTAGCAGCAGGAGTGAGGTGTATCGGTTTTCCTCCGTGTAGCTGATGTCCTTAAGACTCTGCTTGGCGATAATTTCTTCCGCGAGATCGGACAGGGTGGGCTCCATAAGCGGGTACATGGTAGCAACCGCCTCGTCAACATTGACGAAAGAGATTGCATTAATGTGATCCTTATCTACCGTTACCTGAAGCTCTACATTGGAACTGCCAAGCTGCAGCATGCCGGAATAGACTCCGGGGACATAGAGGTCGCCGGTGTTTAAGGTGCCGCTGCCGGTTGGAGCAGTGTTTTCCGGCTTCGTATTGTTTTCGTTTGCGGGAGCCGCGGGGGTATCGGCGTTTTTGGAAGTATTCGGTACGAAAATTGATACGGCAACCAGCAGGATCAGTATACTTACAATCAAAAGAACGAATGTGTAGACCACTTCTTTTGAACGAAGAACAAGGATTTTAGTGTTGGCACTCATGCTCAGGACTCCTTTTGGACTCTTTTTATACCATCATATGAGAATGGAAAATGATATATTACCATGAATGGCGAAATGGAAAATGAAAATTTTCACCGCAGGAGGCTCGCAGCCGCTTGTATTGACAAAAAAAGGAAAAGCGCGTTTAATTATATTCAGTATATAAGGAAAGGATGGTATGCAGGATGGCAAAATATACAAAGCAGGACATTATCAGAAGGGTAGAGGAGGAGGATGTGGAATTTATCCGCATGCAGTTTACGGATATTGAGGGAAACTTCAAGAATGTGGCGATTACGGCAAGCCAATTGGAGAAGGCGCTGAACAACGACTGCATGTTTGACTGTTCTCTCGTCAAGGGAATGCTTCCTACCGATAATGCCGATATGTTTTTGTATCCTGATCTGGATACCTTTACCATTTTTCCATGGCGCCCGCAGCAGGGAAAGGTTGCGCGCTTTATCTGTGACGTGTACCGTGCCGACCGCACACCCTTTGAGGGCGACAGCCGTTACATACTGCGCAAGGCGCTGAAGGAAGCCGAAGAGATGGGATATGTCTTTGAGATCGGGCCGGAGTGCGAGTTTTTCCTCTTCAATGTGGATGAAAACGGCAGACCCACGACAAACACCAATGAGCAGGCGGGCTTTTTTGACATGGGGCCGCTTGACAACGGGGAGAACGCAAGGCGTGATATCGTGCTTACGCTGGAGGATATGGGCTTTATTGTGGAAGGCTCCCATCACGAGAAGGCGCCCTCGCAGCATGAGATAGATTTTAAGTATGATGAGGCATTGACTACTGCGGATAATATTATGACCTTTAAGCTTGCCGTGAAAACAATTGCAAAGCATCACGGCTTTCATGCGACCTTTATGCCAAAGCCAAGGGAGGAATTCTGCGGCTCCGGCATGCACATTAATATGTCCCTGACAAGGGATGGGAAAAATATATTCCGGGACCCTTCGGATAAGAACGGACTCAGTAAGGATGCATATTATTTTATGGGCGGACTGATGAAGCATGTAAAAGGAATTTGCGCCGTGACCAATCCGCTTGTAAATTCCTATAAGAGACTTAAGCCCGGCTTTGAAGCGCCGGTATATATTGCATGGAGTACGCTCGGAACCAATACGCTTATCCGTATCCCGAATATCAGAGGGGAACACACCAGAATCGAGCTTCGCAGTCCGGACCCTGCGGCAAACCCTTATCTTGCCATAGCGGCATGCCTGATGGCGGGGCTTGACGGCATTCGGAATAAGATAGAGCCGGCGGCGGAGATGCGCGACAATATCGCGGTTCTCTCCGAGGAGGAGGCGGAAAGGTGCGGTATCCGGAAGCTGCCGACGGACTTGCGCGAGGCGTGCGAGGAGATGCGCCGGGATACGCTGTTGCGTGATCTTCTGGGAGCGCGTGTGTTTGAGCAGCTTTACAATGCGAAGCTTTCAGATTGGAAGGAATATGATGCGCAGGTAACCAATTGGGAAATCGAATCGTATTTATATAAATTCTAAAGGGACTCCACGGACGCAGCATGCGGCAGGAATATGCATAACAGGATGTGGAGGTACACCGGTGGCGAATATAATAGTGGTCTTTGCCAAGATAGAGGAAGCGAAAAGCATCAAAAATATTCTGGTCAGGAACGGAATGAACGTAACGGCAGTCTGTACCTCCGGTGCGCAGGCATTAAGCCATGCAGATGAGTTTCAGGACGGTATCATTATCAGCGGACACCGTTTGACGGACATGCCCTGTGTAACGTTGCACGGCAGTCTTCCGGAAGGCTTTGAACTGTTGGTGATCGCGTCGCAGCGTGCTCTGGCGGAAATATCAGGGACGGGAATCATGGGACTTTCGATGCCCCTGAAGGTGCATGAGCTGATCAACACGGTTGACATGATGGTACAGGCGCTTGTCCGGCGGAAAAAGAAGCGACGGGAAACGCCCAAGAGCAGGACGCAGGAGGATGCGGCAGTTATTTTACAGGCCAAACACCTTCTGATGGAGCGCAATAATATGACAGAGGAAGAGGCGCACCGATACATACAAAAGCATAGTATGGATAACGGTGTCAACATGGTAGAGACGGCACAGATGGTATTGTCGGTAATGTTATAGCCCGGGGCTGTAGCAAATACAGCGGTAAAAATCGTTAAATTAGGAAGGATACGGATTATGAATATCGTTTTATTGTCAGGCGGTTCGGGAAAGAGGCTGTGGCCGCTGTCAAATGAGGTCAGGTCGAAGCAGTTTTTGAAGCTTTTAAATGATGAAAAGGGAAATTATGAGTCCATGGTACAGCGTGTGTACCGCCAGATTGTAAAGGCAGGTATTGAAGCGCATATCGTTGTTGCAACGTCGGCTTCTCAGGTGGAGGCAATCCGAGGCCAGCTTCAGAATGATGTGGATATCGTGGTGGAGCCTGAACGCAGAAATACCTTTCCTGCGATTGTGCTTGCGGCCTCTTATCTGGAGTCAAGAAAGAAAATGAATCCGGAGGAGACCGTGATTGTGTTGCCCGTAGACCCTTATGTTGATGTCAGGTATTTTGAGATTTTTAACAGCATGGATGAGGAAGTGCAGAAGGGGGAGGCGGATATTGTTTTGATGGGGATCGCGCCGTCGTATCCCTCTCAGAAGTACGGTTATATTATGCGCGGAGAGGACGGCAGAGTGACCGGCTTTAAGGAAAAGCCCGATGAGGCGGCGGCCGAGCGGCTGATAAAAGAAGGTGCGCTTTGGAACGCCGGCGTCTTTGCGTTTAAGCTTCGCTATCTGATGCGGATTGCGGACAAGTATCTGCAGGACAGGGATTTTTCCTATGTGACAGAGCATTACGGTGATTTGAAGAAGGACAGCTTTGACTATGAGGTGGTAGAGAAAGCGCAGTCGCTTGCCGTCGTGCCCTACAAGGGCGAGTGGAAGGATATCGGTACATGGAATACCCTGACTGAGGAGATGCGGGAGAAGAGCATAGGGGATGTTGTCATGGGAGAGGACTGTGTGAACACTCATGTCATTAATGAGCTTTCCATTCCCGTTGTGGCGCTTGGCACGCAGGATCTTGTGATAGCGGCAAGTCCTGACGGGATTCTGGTATCGGACAAGCATAAAAGCTCTTATATCAAGCCCTATGTTGAGGATATTGCGGATCGTCCGATGTATGAGGAGCGGCGCTGGGGAGAATACAAGGTCTATGATTACAGCCGCTATAAGGACGACACAAAGTCTCTGACCAAGCATGTGACGATTCGTGCGGGAATGGCGGACGAGTATCAGCTTCATCATTATAAGGATGAGGTGATCACGGTTGTCAATGGAAGCGGAGAGCTTGTTATTGACGGCTGTCTGATGACGCTTTCCTGTGGCGATACGATTTCCATACGGCGCGGGCAGAAGCATGCGGTCCGGGCAATTGAGGATTTACAGATGATATCCGTGCAGATTGGCGAAGACGTTACCGAGGAGGATGCGGAGTTCTTTGCGTGGGCATGGCAGAATAAGGAAGGGCATGGTGAGTAAATGAAATTTACGAAAATGCAAGGCTGCGGAAATGATTATATCTATGTGAACGGTCTTGCGGAAACGATAAGCGATACCGAAAAGCCCGCACTCGTGCGGCGGCTGAGCGACAGACATTTTGGTATCGGCGGCGATGGGGTTATTTTTATCAATCAGGGAAAAAAAGCAGCGTTTGAGATGGAGATGTACAATGCGGACGGAAGCCGCTCACAGATGTGCGGCAATGGAATCCGCTGTGTGGCAAAGTATGTGTATGACAATGGACTTACGGACCAAACAAGCATTACGATTGAGAGCTTCGGACAGGTAAAGTATCTTGATCTGACGCTCGGTGAGGACGGGAAGGTCACAGTGGTAAGAGTGAATATGGGAGCGCCCATTCTGGAAGCAGCACAGGTGCCTGTTGTCTCGGAAAATACGCAGGCGGTTGATGAGGAGATAACCGTCAACGGGGAGATTTACAGGATGACCTGTGTTTCCATGGGAAATCCGCATGCGGTGGTGTTTGTGAAGGATATCGCCGATTTACGTGACTTTGCGATAGAGAAAATCGGCCCTTATTTTGAAAATCATGTGCGTTTTCCGGAGAGAACGAACACGGAATTCGTGCGGATTATAGATGAAAAGCATGTCCAGATGCGCGTGTGGGAACGCGGAACGGGTGAGACGCTGGCCTGCGGCACCGGATGCTGTGCGACGGTCGTAGCCTGTGTGCTCAACGGTCTGACGACGGACAAAATTGATGTGGAGCTGCTTGGCGGCGTGCTGGAATGTGAGTGGGACAGGGCGGAGAATACGGTCTATATGACCGGACCTGCGG